>JAFEEZ010000308.1 GCA_018240825.1 Pseudomonadota bacterium
CGAAACCGAAGGAAGCGCCACCGAAACAGGCGCCACCCGCACGAACATGATCCAGGCGATCAATCCGGCGCTCGACGTGATGATGGCGCGCGATCCCGACGTGATCGTGACGGGCGAGGACGTCGGCTACTTCGGCGGCGTATTCCGCGCCACCGCGGGCCTCCAGGCCAAGTACGGCAGCACGCGCGTGTTCGACACGCCGATCACCGAATGCGGCATCGTCGGCGTCGCGGTCGGGATGGGCGCGTACGGTCTGCGCCCGGTGCCCGAGATCCAGTTCGCCGACTACATCTATCCCGCGCTCGACCAGCTCGTGTCGGAGGCTGCGCGCCTTCGCTATCGCTCGGCGGGCGAATTCACCGCGCCGCTGACGATCCGTTCGCCCTATGGCGGCGGCATCTTTGGCGGGCAGACGCACTCGCAATCGCCCGAGGGAATCTTCACGCACATTTCCGGCGTGAAGACGGTGATCCCGGCGACGCCGTACGACGCCAAGGGCCTCCTTATCGCGGCGATCGAGGACAACGACCCCGTCATCTTCTTCGAGCCCAAGCGAATCTATAACGGCCCGTTCAACGGCCATTGGGATCGCCCGGCGGAGAATTGGTCCAAACATCCCGGCGGCGAGGTGCCAGAAGGGTATTACAACGTCCCGCTCGGCAAGGCGAACGTTGTGCGCGCCGGCGAGGCGCTGACCATCCTGTGTTACGGCACGATGGTCCATGTCTGCCAGAAAGTGGTCGAGGAAGCCGGGGTCGACGCCGAGATTCTCGACCTGCGCACGCTCGTCCCGCTCGATATCGACGCGATCGAGGAATCGGTCAGGAAGACCGGCCGATGCATGATCGTCCACGAAGCGACCCGCACGTCGGGCTTCGGCGCGGAGCTGTCTGCGCTCGTCCAGGAACGCTGCTTCTATCATCTCGAAGCGCCGATCGAGCGCGTCACCGGGTTCGACACGCCCTATCCCCACAGCCTCGAATGGGCCTATTTCCCTGGCCCCGTGCGCATCGGACAGGCGCTCAAAAAGATCATGAAGGACTGACTGCGATGTCTGTTCTTTTCCCGTTTGTTTCGAGCGAAGTCGAGAAACGGGTTTCAGCACTGCACCAATGTGTCTCGACTTCGCTCGACACGAACGGAGAGTTTTGATGGCGCGCTTTGAATTCCGGCTCCCGGACATCGGCGAAGGTATTGCCGAGGCCGAGATCGTCGCGTGGCACGTCAAGGTCGGCGACACCGTTACCGAGGACCAACAGCTTGCGGACATGATGACCGACAAGGCGACGGTCGAGATGGAATCGCCGGTTGCGGGCACCGTGGTGAGCCTGGCGGGCGAGGTCGGCGATCAGGTGCCGATCGGGTCGACGCTTGTCGTGATCGAGGTTGAGGGCGACGTCGCCGAACCTTCGCCAGTGACGGACGAAGATGATCTGAGGGCGGAGAATCCCGGCGTGGCCGACGCCGAAGGTGAAACGTCGACCTATGAAACAGAATCTCCCTCTCCCCTTAGGGGAGAGGGAAGGGGGCCGCTCGCGCGAGCGAGTGGGAACGGCGAGGGGGACTCCGCGTCCGCCGCCCCGACTCCCTCTCACCCTTCCGAGCCTTCGGCTCCCCCTCCCCCTCCCACAAGGGGAGAGGTAATTTTGGCCTCCCCTGCGGTGCGCCAGCGCGCGAAAGACCTCGGCATCGATCTCGGCCTGGTGAAGACCGATGGCGACCGCGTCCGCCACGCCGATCTCGACGCCTTTCTGCGCTACGGATCGGGGCAAGGCTATCACGCCCCACATGCCTCCCGCGCCCGCGCCGACGAAGCGATCAAGGTCATCGGCATGCGCCGCCGCATCGCCGAGAACATGGCCGCGTCGAAGCGCCACATCCCGCACTTCACCTATGTCGACGAGATCGACGTGACCGCGCTCGAGGAAATGCGCGCGGACTTGAACGCCAATCGCGGCGCCCGCCCCAAGCTGACGATGCTGCCGCTGCTGATCGTCGCGATCTGCCGCAGCCTGCCGGAATTCCCGATGCTCAACGCACGCTACGACGACGAAGCGGGCGTGGTGACGCGGTCGGGCCGCGTCCATCTCGGCATGGCCGCGCAGACCGACGCCGGCCTGACCGTGCCGGTGATCCGCGACGCGCAGGACAAAAATGTCTGGCAGCTCGCAAGCGAGATTTCGCGCCTTGCCGAGGCCGCGCGTGCGGGCAAGCTCAAGTCGGACGAGATGGGCGGCGGCACGATCACGGTAACCTCGCTCGGTCCGCTCGGCGGGATCGCCACCACCCCGGTGATCAATCGCCCCGAAGTCGCGATCATCGGCCCCAACAAGATCGTCGAGCGCCCTGTGTTCCATGGCGACGATATCCTCCGCGCGAAGCTGATGAACCTGTCGATCAGCTGTGACCATCGCGTGGTCGACGGCTGGGACGCCGCGAGCTACGTCCAGTTGCTCAAGAAATATCTCGAGACGCCAGTATTGCTGTTCGCGGACTGATGAACCAGCGGGCGCAGATCCGGCTGGCGGCGGGGGCATCCCTCCCGGTCGCGCTGGCCGTCTGGTATGTTGTTCGCACCGCACTGCCCCCGATCGCGGCCGAACCGATGCTCTTCGCACTGCAGTTGACCGGCGCGGCGCTGTTTCTGGCGTTCCTGCCGGTGATCGAGGCGGTCGCGCATGAGCGGCTGATGTCGCCGGCGATCGATCCGCTCGCCGGCAAGGATTCTAAGCGGCTGATCGTCAACCAGCGCGTGCTGCAGAATACCCTCGAACAGAGCCTGGTGTTCATGCCCGGCCTGTTCCTCGTCGCGCATTACGCCGACTTGCGCGCGGCGGCGGCTTGCGCCTTTCTGTGGGTGATCGGACGCTGGACGTTCTGGATCGGCTATCATATCGGCCCGATGTGGCGCGGGCTCGGCGTGTTTTCGCTGGTGCTTGGACTGGCGATGCTCTGTTACGGCGTCGGATGCTTCGGCTACGAATTGGCCGGCTGGACGGGCGTCGCGGCGTTGATTGGACCGTTTATCGCAATTGAGACCTATCTGTTTGCGGTGTTGCGCCGGCCGCCGGAATAACGCCAATCGCAACGTTAAACTGATCGGTTGACAGTTGGTCGTTGCGAGCCTAGTTCAACCACATGGTTGAACGACTCGATTTGACCTTCGCCGCGCTGGCCGATCCCACGCGACGCGCGATGCTCGCGACCCTCGCCCGGGGCGAACGCTCGGTCGGCGAACTCGCCGCGCCGTTCGCGATGAGCTTTGCGGGGGCCGCCAAGCATGTCGGCGTGCTCGAACGCGCCGGCCTGGTCGAACGCCGCCGCGCCGGACGCCAGCAATTGTGCCGGTTGAAAGCCGAGCGGTTGCGCGAGGCGGATGCGTGGCTGCGTCAGTGGGACCAGTTCTGGACATCCACGCTCGACCGGCTCGAAGCCGTCATTGCCGCCGATCAGGAGACATCTGCATGACCAGCATGACCCCCTTTTTGATGTTTCAGGGCGGCAAGGGCGAGGAGGCGCTCGACTTCTACGTCAAGACCTTACCCGACAGCCGCATCGTCGGGATCGACCGTTTCGGGGCGGGCGAACAGGGGTCGGAGGGCACGATCAAACGCGCCCGCGCCATCATCGCAGGGCAGCCAGTGATGGTGCACGATAGCTTCATCCGCCACGGATTTGATTTCACGCCCTCTTTTTCGTTCTTCGTAGAATGCGGCGACGCGGCGGAGATCGACGGTCTGTTCACTGCGCTGGGCGAGGGGGGAGGCGTGCTGATGCCGCTGGACAATTATGGTTTCAGTCGCCGGTTCGGCTGGGTCAACGACCGTTTCGGCGTGTCGTGGCAGATAAACCTCGCATGACCGATCGTCTCGTGATCGCGCGCGATATCGCTGTGACACCCGAACGGGTGTTCGACGCATGGCTCGATCCGGTGATTGCGCGGCGTTTCCTGTTCAAGACCGGCGACGGCGAGATGCTGACCTGCGAGATTGACGCTCGGGTCGGCGGGCAAGCGTTGATCGTCGAGGGGCGCGGCGATCAAGATGCCTTGCATCGTCTGCTTTACGAAGAAATCGATCGACCGCGTCGCCTGGTCTTCCAGTTCAAGGCGTGCATCGCCGGCAGCGACCAGGATGCCGAATGGACTCGCGTGATGATCGAAATTGCGCCGACCGGCAGCGGCGCGCGGCTGACGCTGACGCATGAAGGCGTCTGGGCGGGCTACGAAGGCCGCACCCTGCAGGGGTGGACGATGATCCTCGGCAATCTGGCCGATACGGTGGAGGACAAGCTGATTGACACGATCACCGCGCGGCAACTGCGCTTCGATCGCGTGATCGAGGCGCCGGTCGAGACGGTGTGGCGCTATCTGATCGAACCCGATCTGCGCGCGCGCTGGTTCATGGGCGGCGAGACCGAGCCGCGCGCCGGCGGCAAGTTCGGATTGACGTTCCATCATGATGCGCTGTCCGATGGTGATGCGCCCATGCCCGACCGCTACGCCAAAAACGTCGGCAAAGCGTGGTTCGAGACGATCGAGGCGATCGACCCGCCGTGCCTGCTGTCCTTCACGTGGGACAATGGCGAGGCCGGCACGGTGGCGGTCGAACTGACGCCGGTCGGCGACGCGCGGACGCAGCTGGTGCTGACGCATCGCGGGCTGCGCGGCCCCGACGATGCGGTCAGTTTCGGGGGCGGCTGGGGCGCGCATCTCGACGTGCTCGAACGCCGCATCGCGGGCAAACGGGTCGAGAACTTCTGGACGCTTCATGCCGAGGCGGAGGCGCGCGCCAGGGCGGCGCTCGCCTGATCCTGCGTTCTTGACGGGGGTGAGGCGCGGCGTGATAGGAGCCGCGTCGTGACTCCAAGCCGGCAACTCCACGGCGATCTGCTCGGTCGGTCGGATGCGCGCGAGCGGCTCAACACGCCGGCATTGATCGTCGATCTCGATGCGATCGAGGCGAATATCGCGGCGATGGCGGCGTTCGGGCGCGCGTCCGGCGTCGCGCTGCGGCCGCACGCCAAGACGCACAAGAGCGCCGATATCGCGCGGCTGCAAATCGCCGCGGGCGCGGTGGGCGTATGCTGCGCCAAGCTGGGCGAAGCGGAGGCGCTGGCCGGCGAAGGAGTCGAATCTATCCTGCTGACCTCGCCCGTCGTCTCCGCTCCGGCAATCGACCGGCTGGTCGCGCTCAACGAGCGAATTCCCGGCCTCGCC
>JAFEEZ010000309.1 GCA_018240825.1 Pseudomonadota bacterium
CAGCAGCCGCTCATCCAGCCGGGCATCGCCGGCGCTCTCGACGCGCCCGTTGCCAACCCCAAGGCAATCACACCCAGTCCGACCGCCGTCATCCGCAGCATCACATCCTCCCCATCGTCACGGCACTAGCACATTGGACTTCCAATGTAGGATTTTGCGTGTCACCCCAAACGCCATTTCCGCGTTACGCGGTTTAAGCCACTTTCGGTTTGTCGCAATCGGTCGTCAGCATCCCGTGACTTTTGTGACCTTTGGATGGACTGGCATGGGACACGTCCGCGACTCGCTCGGCTCACCGCGCTCTGCTACGCTCCCGCCGGACCGGCCATAGCCGGCGGGAACAGGAGAGCCGGCCGATGCAGCAGCTGAGCGCGCAGGACGCGTCGTTCGTCTATATGGAAACGCCGCACACGCCGATGCATATCGGGTCGGTCGGCATCTACGACCCGTCGACCGCGCCCGACGGTTTCGTGCGGTTCAAGGACATCCTGCGCTTCATCGAGCAACGGCTGCCCGGCGCGCGCAGCTTCCGCCAGCGCCTCGTCCGCGTGCCTTTCGACGTCGACCATCCCTATTGGATCGAGGACCCCGAATTCGACCTGGAGTTCCACGTCCGTCACATCGCCCTGCCCAAGCCGGGCGACTGGCGACAGCTCTGCATCCAGGTCGCGCGGCTCCACGCCCGGCCGATGGACCTGACCAAACCCTTGTGGGAATTCACCGTGGTCGAGGGGCTCGACAACATTCCCGGCATTCCCAAGGGCTGTTTCGCGCTGGTCTCCAAGGTCCATCATGCAGCGATCGACGGCATGTCGGGGGTCGAGATGTCGGCCGCCGTTCACGACCTCGACGCCAGGATGACCGCGCCCGACAAGCCCGATACGTGGCAGCCGGAGAATACGCCGCGCGTCGCCGACCTGCTCACCCGCAGTTATTTCAACAACCTGCTCCAGCCGATGCGCATTGCGGAGACGATCGGCCGCTCGCTGCCCGGCATGGCCAAGCTCGCGGTGCAGGCGGGCAAGGGCGACGTCTCCCTCAAGAACACCCGTCCCGCGCCCAAGACGCGGTTCAACGGCAAGGTATCGGCGCACCGCGTGTGGGATGCGGTACCGTTCAAGCTTGCCGAGGTTCGCGCGATCAAGGAAGCTGTCCCCGACGCGACGGTCAACGACGTGATTCTCGCGGTGGTCGGTGGCGCCTTACGCTCCTACCTAAAGGACAAGGGCGAACTGCCCAGGGAAACGCTGACCGCGATGGCGCCGATTTCGGTGCGGCAGGAGGGCGAGAAGGCGGCGCTCGGCAACCTCGTCTCGGCGATGGTGGTGGGGCTGGGCACGCAGATCGAGGACCCGCTCGAACGCTTGCGCTTCGTCCATGACGACGCGGTCAATTCGAAGGCGATGACCAACGCGGTCGGCGCGAAGACGCTGGCCGATTACAGCAAGCTGATCCCCTCTGGCCTCGCCGGGCTCGGCGCCCGGCTCTACACCCGCGTCGGCGCGGCCAACATGCACGCGCCGGCGTTCAACTGCGTCGTCACAAACGTGCCGGGGCCGAAGGTGCCGCTCTATTTCTGCGGGGCGAAGATGGTGGCGATGGCGGGCACCGCGCCGGTGTTCGACTCGATGGGGCTGATCCATCCGGTCTATTCCTATGTCGACACGATCGCGGTGTCGTTCACCGCCGACCGCGACATGCTGCCCGACCCGGACGTCTATGCCGCTGCGCTGCGCTCGTCTTTCGACGCATTGAAGGCAGCGGCGATGAAACCCGCTGCGCCGAAAAAGGAAGCCAACGAAAACAAACCGGCCCGTAAACCCGCGCCTAGGCGCGCTGCCAAAGGAGCGAAATGATGGCGAAGAAG
Source organism: Pseudomonadota bacterium (assembly GCA_018240825.1). GTDB lineage: Bacteria > Pseudomonadota > Alphaproteobacteria > Sphingomonadales > Sphingomonadaceae > Sphingomonas. The sequence goes on from JAFEEZ010000309.1 coordinate 1,868, forward strand.
GTCAAGGACGCGATCGACAGGGGAGCGAAACGCGCGAAGGAAGCAACCGACAAGGCCGCCAGGCGCGCCAGGGACGCAACCGACCGCGCGGCCGGCGCCGCCAGGGCGGCTGCGGATCGCGTCGAAGGCGCAGGCGAAAAGCTGAGGAAATCGGGCGAGAAAATCGCCAAACAAAGCTCGGCGGTCACGCTCAAGATGATCGAGCAGGCCGAGGCCAATACCCGCGAAGCCTTCGCCGCGCTGCGCGCCGCCGCGGCCGCAAGCAACCCGGCCGAGGTCGCGAAAATTCAAGGCGACTATCTCCGCCAGCAGGGCGCACGGTCGCTGACCCATGCGCGCGAAATCGGCGAGATGATCGTGCAGTTCGGACGCGAGGCGGCCGGCGCGGACAAGAAATAGGAGTCCCCCCCTGTTCCGCACAATTCTGGGCTGCATAGCGCTTGCCTGCTCGACGGCGAGCATGCCGCCCGCCGTGGCGCAGGACGCTCCGTCAGCGGCGCGCGACGGGCAGAAGGATTTCGATTTCGAGATCGGCGCCTGGACCACCGCGGTACGCGTGCTGCGCAATCCGCTGTCGGGCCAGAGCCCCGACTGGGCCGAGTATAAGGGGACCAGCGTAGTCAAACCGTTGCTCGACGGCCGCGCCAATTTCGTCGAGCTGTCGGTGGCGGGCGCGGGGGGCAGGATCGAGGGCGGGTCGCTGCGCCTCTACAACCCGCAGACGCGGCAATGGAGCCTCAACTTCGCGAGCTTGCGCAACGGCATGCTGACCGCACCGGTCTATGGCGGGTTCGACGGCAAGGGACGCGGCGAGTTCTACGGCCAGGACAATATCGACGGACGCGTCGTCATGGTCCGCTTCGTGATCACCCTGGTGTCGCCGGGCGAGGCGCATTTCGAGCAGGCTTATTCCGCCGATGGCGGCGTCACCTGGGAAACCAACTGGGTCGCGGTCGACACGCTCAGAACCCGCTCGACGGCCTAGGCATGCCCGCCGATGGATAGACCAATGCCCTGAAGCCGCTGCGTTCGAACGGGCGCCAGTCGTCCTCCGTCTGCGCGAGGCGATCGGCGATCGCATAAAGCACGCTGGCGTTGACCCCCAGCCCGCAATGACTGCCATAGACCTCGATATTGTCCGACATCGGCCCGACCTCCTCGCGGCAATTCTGCCACGCGACGACGCCGTCGGCGCGCGAGTAAATCGCGGTCGAGGGGACCGGCGGCGGCGCGGACACTTCGTCAAGTTGCGCCCTGGTATGCTCGGCGTCGATCTTCTGCCCCGTTAGCACTTCGTAGGCGCGCCAAACGTTCGACGCCTTCGGGCTGCCGGAAAAGGGCGAACCGAGCGTGATGACCTGACGGATCGCATGCGGAATGCGCTTGGCGACCAATCGCGCCATCACCCCGCCCAGGCTC
>JAFEEZ010000030.1 GCA_018240825.1 Pseudomonadota bacterium
CGAGTACGACGCGGGCCGGCCCGACGTGATGTTCGTGATCCAGCGCGTGCTGGAGACCGAGGGCAAGCTGACCCTGCTCGACCAGAACCGCGTGATCCGCCCGAGCCCCTGGTTCCGCCTGTTCGCGACCGCCAACACCGTGGGGCTGGGCGATACCAGCGGGCTCTATCACGGCACGCAGGCGATCAACCAGGGCCAGATGGACCGTTGGAACATCGTCGTCGTGCTCAACTATCTGCCCGCGCAGGTCGAGGCGCAGATCGTCCTCGCCAAATCGGGCGAATATGACAAGCCCGAGGGCAAGGCGATCGTCGACAATATGGTCCGCGTCGCCGACCTGACCCGCAAGGGCTTTATCAACGGTGACATTTCGACCGTGATGAGCCCGCGCACGGTGATCACCTGGGCGCAGAACGCGATGATCTTCGACGATATCGGCTTCGCGTTCCGGCTGTCGTTCCTCAACAAGTGCGACGAGGCCGAGCGCGCGTTGGTCGCCGAATATTACCAGCGCGTGTTCGGGAAGGATTTGCCCGAGAGCGTTGTGACGAAAGCCTGACACCGGGAGCGTGGCGCAGGATTCCCCCCTCGATCGCTTCAAGGCCGTGCTCGGCGGGGCGTCGCGCGCGCTGGCCGACGAGCCCGAGGTCGAACTGGCGTTCACGGCCGATGCGCCGGCGCAATCGGGCAAGCATATCAAGGTGCCGATGCCCGCGCGGACGCTCCCCGCCGATCAGGTGGCGGAGGCGCGCGGATTCGCCGACGGGTTCGCGCTCCGGCTCAAGCACCATAACGCGGCGCTCCATCTCAAAGGAGCGCCGTCGGACGCGGTGGCGCGCGCGGTATTCGATGCGGCAGAGGGCGCGCGGGTCGAGGCGCTGGGGTCGCGGGGATATCGCGGGATCGCCGACAATCTGGCGCACGCGCTCGACCAGAAACTACGCAGCGACCCGATCACGCGTGCGCGGAGCCGCGACGAAGTACCGTTGTCGACAGCGATCGGCCTGCTCGTGCGCGAGCGGCTCACGGGTGAGGAAGCGCCCGCCGTGGCGCAGCCAGGGCTGGCGCTGGTCCGCGAGTGGATCGAGGAGAAGGCCGGCGGCGATCTCGACGCGCTGCGCATGGCGCTCGACGACCAGCGCGCATTCGCCAGCCTGGCTACCAAGCTGCTTGAGGACCTCGAGCTGGTCGAGGGCGACCAGATCCCCGAGGACACCGACGAAGGCGGCAATGACGACGAGGGCACCGACGAGCAGGACCAGGGCGACGAGGGCGAGGACCAGGGCGAGCAGGGTCAGGGAGAGGTCGAGGCGCGCGGCGAGCAGTCCGAGGCCGAGAGCGACGAGGGGGAAGGTTCCGAGAGCGGTGACGACGATTACGAAGAGTCCGAGGGAGAGGCCGGCGACGAGGGCGAGGAAGGGATGCTGCCCGTTCGCCCCAACCGTCCATTCAGCGACCTGTCGCCGCACTTCGATTACAAGCCATGGACCGTCGCGTACGACGAGGTGATCGCCGCGACCGACCTGTGCGACGCCGAGGAACTGGTCCGGCTGCGCTCGTATCTCGACCAGCAACTCGTCCATTTGCAGGGCGCCGTCACCAAGCTCGCCAACCGGCTCCAGCGGCGGCTGATGGCACAGCAGAACCGCAGCTGGGATTTCGACCAAGAGGAGGGCCTGCTCGACGCCGCCCGGCTGGCGCGGGTGGTGGTCTCGCCGGGGCAGTCGCTGAGCTACAAGGTCGAACGCGAGACCGAGTTCAAGGATACCGTCGTCACTTTGCTGATCGACAATTCGGGGTCGATGCGCGGGCGGCCGATTTCGATCGCGGCAATCAGCGCGGACATTCTGGCGCGCACGCTCGAGCGCTGCGGGGTCAAGACCGAGATTCTCGGCTTCACGACGCGCGCGTGGAAGGGGGGGCAGGCGCGCGAGAACTGGCTCGCCGCGGGGCGCCCGCCGCAGCCGGGGCGGCTCAATGATCTTCGCCACATCATCTATAAACAGGCCGACGAGCCGTGGCGTCGCGCCAAGCCAAGCCTCGGGCTGATGATGCGCGAGGGGTTGCTCAAGGAAAATATCGACGGTGAGGCTTTGCTCTGGGCGCACAACCGCCTGATCGGCCGGGCCGAAGAACGCAAGATCATGATGGTGATCTCCGACGGCGCGCCGGTCGACGATTCGACGCTGTCTGTCAATTCAGGTTCGTACCTCGAACGCCATCTGCGTCAGGTGATTGGCTGGATCGAAAGCCGCTCCCCGGTCGAGCTCGTCGCGATCGGCATCGGGCACGATGTGACGCGTTATTATGCGCGGGCGGTGACGATCATGGACGCTGACCAGCTCGGCGGGACGATCATCGAACAGCTCGCGGCGCTGTTCGACAAGCCTTGAAGGTCGATCCACCCGCCGGCGGGTTTACCGGCCCGGTCAAGCGCTCGATCACGATCGCCGGGCATGAGACGTCGATCACGCTCGAACCTTCCTTCTGGCTGGCGCTTGATGAGGCGGCACGGTTGCGTGGCCTGCCGCTGTCCGCGCTCGTCGCCCAGATCGATGCTTTACGGATCGAAGCGGTTGACCCGCCCAACCTCGCCAGCGCGCTGCGCACCTGGGCGCTGGCGGATGCGCGCAGCGCAAGCGAATGAATTGAAAATCACTCGCAATAGCGTTGACACTGCGAACCACTCTCAATAGCGGGTCTCTCCATCAGGAGATAAGAATGACTCGCAACACCGCCCATCGCATCGCCAAGCCCGCTTTCCTGGCGTTGTCGTGCGTGGGCGCGTTCGCGACGCACCCGGCGCTGGCGAAGGACGGTCCTGACCCAATCCCCGCGAACGACGATGAGGACGATCAGATTCGCCGCGATATTGTCATCACCGACCGGAAGCCGAAGGAGCAGCCGGGGCCCAAGGACGTCGCGCCGATCGTCGACACCCCCAAGTCGATTGTGGTCATCTCCAACAAGGTGATTGAGGAGACCGGCTCGAATTCGCTGCAGGACGCGCTGCGCACGGTTCCCGGCATCACCTTTGGCGCCGCGGAAGGGGGAAACCCGATCGGCGACCGGCCGTTCATCCGCGGGTTCGACGGGCAGGGATCGATCTATGTCGACGGCGTGCGCGATCTGTCCTCGCAGACGCGCGAGACCTTCGCAGTCGATTCGATCCAGATCGTGCGCGGTTCGGATTCGACGCTCGGCGGGCGCGGCTCGGCGGGCGGGACGATCAACATCATCTCGAAACTGCCGAAGCTTGGCACGTTCGGCAGCATCGCCGGCAGCTACGGCAACGCCGATTACAAGCGGATCACGGGCGACCTGAACGTCCAGATCGCCCCGACCGTCGCGTTCCGCGTCCAGAGGCTGTGGCACGACCAGGATGTTGCCGGGCGCGATGCGATCTGGTCGCGGCGCTGGGGCGTTGCGCCGTCGCTGACGATCGGGCTGGGCACCCGCACGCGGCTGACCGCGAGTTATTACTATCTCGAGAGCCACGAGCTGCCCGACAGCGGGCTGCCCTATCTCTACACGATCGCGAACGCTCCGGGGACGGGCAACATCTACACGACGCCCGCGCTGGGCAGCGTGACGCTGGCGAACGGCACGACCGGCTATGTCGAACGCAGCACCTATTACGGGCTGAAGAGCCGCGACTTTCGCGACGCGACGATCAATCAGGCGACGCTGCGGTTCGAGCACGACCTGTCGCCGACCGTGACGATCCGCAACACCGCGCGGTTCACGCACAGCGACCAGGCCTATATCTTCCTGCTGCCCGACGACAGCACGGGCAACGTCTACAATACCGGCCAGGTTTGGCGCCGCGCCAACACGCGCTACGGCTATTCGCAGGGGCTGACCGACCAGATCGACCTTTACGGCACGGTCAAGACCGGCGGGATCGAGCATAGCTTTGCGATCGGCGCCGAATTTTCCTGGGAGAAGGCGCGCCGCGGTACGTTCGTCACCCGGGGTTATTTGAATGCCTCGGGCGTCGAAATTCTCTCGACCGGCTCGACGATCAGCCCGCGGTGCAACACGACGACGGTGTCGCGTTATTATTGCGCCAGCCTGTTCGGCCCTAACCCCAACGACCCGTGGGTCAATTACGCCAGCGACACGTCGACTGCGCTGTCGCCGA
>JAFEEZ010000310.1 GCA_018240825.1 Pseudomonadota bacterium
ATCGACGATCCGCCCGCATGGGCGGGTGCCGAGATGGTCAGCGCGATGACGCTGGCGGTGGCGGCGAGCATGGCGCGGCGTGCGCCATGCCGAAGGGCATGGATCATGGTGCGTCTCCGAGGGTGGGGGGTGCGAGGGGGGTCAGGCGGTAATCGCCGGTCGCGGCGTCGATCCCCTCGACGCGGGCCAGCTCGGCGAGGCGGCGGCCGTGTCCGTCGCGGACCAGGACGGCGATGATGTCGATGGTCTCGGCCAGCAGCGCGCGAGGGACCGTCACGACGGCCTCCTGAATGAGCTGCTCCATGCGCCGGAGCGCACCGAGCGCTGTGCCGGCGTGGATGGTGCCGATGCCGCCGGGATGGCCGGTGCCCCATGCTTTGAGGAGGTCGAGCGCTTCGGCGCCGCGCACCTCGCCGACCGGGATGCGGTCGGGGCGCAGGCGCAGCGACGAGCGAACGAGATCGGAAAGCGTCGCGTCGCGATCCTTGGTTCGCATGGATACGAGGTTAGGCGCGGCGCATTGCAGCTCGCGCGTGTCCTCGATAATGACGACGCGATCAGCGGTCTTCGCCACCTCGGCGAGCAGCGCGTTGGTCAGCGTGGTCTTGCCGGTGGACGTGCCGCCCGCGACGAGGATGTTGGCGCGCGCCGCGACGGCTTCGCGCAGCGTTGCGGCCTGATCGGCGGTCATGATCCCGGCGGCCACGTAGTCCGCGAGGGTGAAGACGGCGACGGCGGGTTTGCGGATGGCGAAGGCGGGTGCTGCGACTACGGGAGGAAGCAGCCCCTCGAACCGTTCGCCGGTTTCGGGCAGCTCGGCCGAGACGCGCGGGCTTCGCGCGTGAACCTCCGCGCCGACATGATGGGCGACCAGGCGCACGATGCGCTCGCCGTCGGCGGGCGACAGGATTTCGCCGGTGTAGGACAGTCCTTCGGAGAGCCGGTCGATCCAGATGCGCCCGTCCGGGTTCAGCATCACCTCGACGACGGCGGGGTCTTCCAGAAAGCGTGCGATGGCTGGGCCGAGTGCGGTGCGGAGCATTCGCGCCCCGCGCTGGATCGCCTCCGGTTTCTGGTGAGTAGAAGTCATGCCGTCCCCAAGGTTGAAGGGGACGCAACAGACATCTCCCCGATCGGGGATGATTAAAAGAGCCCGAAATCGGGCCTGTTCAACAAGTATCGAAAGCCGTGCGGCGGTCGGCGGCTATCGGCGGCGAATAGGACGGGTCGATTATTCTGGCCGCGCGCCGCGTGCCTCTTGCCGATCTGCTGTCGGCCCTTCGGGGATCGACTCGACGTCGCGCGAAAGCTCTTTCAGAAATCTGTCGCCGCTCGCCAAACGCTTGCCGAGATTCTGCATGAAGCCCTCGAACCGCTCGGCGCCTTTCGCGCGGGCCGCGGCCTGTGCGTTTTCCGGCAGCGGCGGCGTCGAGGACAGCCAGATAAGGATGAAGAGCGAGAGCGTCTCGCCGAGCACGGCGAGATCCTCGTCGAGCGTGTCGATCTGGCGGCCGAGCTTGTCGAGGCGGCGCGACATGGCTGCCTCCAGCTTCTCGGTCGTGTCGCCGGAGAGGAACGACGCGGTGGCCGCCTCGACGATCGCCGAGGCCGAGACCTTGCGGCGCATCGCCAGCGCATCGACCTCCTTCAGCAAGGCGGGATCGAAATAGACGTTTCTGCGGGTGCGGGTCGACATGGCGCGGTCCTTTACAGTTCGATGCCGTCGCCGGGGTCGAGCGACGCTTGCCGCGCGACCATCCGCATCCGGTTGCGCATGGCGTTAGCCTTGGCGGCGTCGACATCGGGTTCGTCGTCCAGAACCTCGAACTCCTGCGCGGGCGACGGCGGCGGGATGATCTCCTCATGCTCGGGCAATTCCGGCTCGCGGCGAATGCCGGCATTGGCGGGATCGCCGCCGTCCTCGCCCGCGCCGACCGCGCCCGTCTGGCCTGCGGCTGCGACGACGCGGCCCGACCAGTCGTCGGACGCGGCGGCGTTCGCGGGAGCGGCGAGCAACTCGGGCGGCGTGATGATACGCTCCTGCAAGCGCGCGTCCTCGAAATAGCGGGCCTTACTGGCGCGGATCGGCGGCGTGCCGGCGACCATGACGATCTCTTCGGACGGCGGGAGCTGCATGATCTCGCCGGGCGTCATCAGCGGCCGCGCCGTCTCCTGCCGCGAGACCATCAGGTGGCCGAGCCAGGGCGAAAGCCGGTGGCCGGCATAGTTGGTGGAATCACGCAGCTCGGTCGCGGTGCCGAGCGCATCGGACACGCGCTTGGCGGTGCGCTCGTCGTTCGTGGCGAAGCTGACGCGCACATGGCAATTGTCGAGGATGGCGTTGTTCGGCCCATAGGCGCGCTCGATCTGGTTGAGCGATTGGGCGATCAGGAAACCCTTGAGGCCGTAGCCCGCCATGAAGGCGAGCGCCGATTCAAAGAAGTCGAGACGGCCGAGTGCCGGAAACTCGTCGAGCATCAGGAGCAGCCGGTGGCGCTTGCTCGATGCGGTCAGCTCCTCGGTCAGCCGGCGGCCGATCTGGTTGAGGATGAGGCGGATGAGCGGCTTGGTGCGGTTGATGTCGGACGGCGGCACGACGAGATAGAGGCTGACAGGCTTTCGGCCGCCGACGAGATCGGCGATGCGCCAATCGCAGCGCGCCGTGACGCGGGCGACGACGGGATCGCGGTAAAGGCCGAGAAACGACATGGCGGTTGAAAGCACGCCGGAGCGTTCGTTGTCGGACTTGTTCAGTAGCTCGCGCGCCGACGATGCGATGACGGGATGCACGCCGGCTACGCCGAGATGTGGCGTGTCCATCATCGCGCGCAGGGTGGCTTCCACCGGGCGACGCGGATCGGACAGGAAGTTGGCGACGCCGGCAAGAGTCTTGTCCGTCTCGGCGTAGAGGACATGCAGGATCGCGCCGACAAGAAGCGAATGGGAGGTCTTTTCCCAATGGTTGCGCTTGTCGAGCGAACCTTCGGGATCGACAAGAATATCCGCAATGTTCTGAACGTCGCGGACTTCCCATTCGCCCTGTCGCACTTCCAGCAGAGGATTGTAGGCCGAGGACTGCGCGTTGGTCGGATCGAACAGCAGCACGCGGCTGTGCCTGGCGCGGAATCCCGCCGTCAGCGTCCAGTTCTCACCCTTGATGTCGTGAACGATGCAGCTTCCCGGCCAAGTCAGCAGCGTCGGCACGACGAGGCCGACGCCCTTGCCGGAGCGGGTCGGCGCGAAGCATAGGACATGCTCGGGGCCATCGTGGCGCAGATAGTCGCAATCATAGCGGCCGAGTACGACGCCATCGGGACCGAGCAGGCCGGCGGAGCGGATTTCATTCGCTTCCGCCCATCGCGCCGAACCATAGGTCGCGACATTGCGGGCTTCCCGCGCGCGAATGACCGACATGGTAACGGCGGCAGCGATGGCCATGAAGCCACCTGATGCCGCAATGAAACTTCCCTCGGTGAAGATCGCGGGAGCGTAG
>JAFEEZ010000311.1 GCA_018240825.1 Pseudomonadota bacterium
GGTCGACGGAAAGCCGCACAATGACTGGCGGATGGACGGCGACACGCTGGAGATCGCGCTGCCCGGCAGCGAGCACCGCGTCGAGACCGAGGTCGAAATCCATCCGGACCGCAATACGCAACTGATGGGGCTCTACGCTTCGGGCGGCAATTTGTGCACGCAGTGCGAGGCCGAAGGATTCCGCCGTATCGCCTTCTTTCCCGACCGGCCCGACGTGCTCGCGCGCTATGCGGTGAAGATGACCGCCGACAAGAAGCGGTTTCCTGTGCTGCTGGCGAATGGCGACCCCGTCGCGGCTGGCGACCTGCCCGATGGAAAGCATTGGGCGGAATGGCGCGATCCTTTCCCCAAACCGTGCTATCTGTTCGCCCTCGTCGCGGGCGATCTGGCGGTCAATCGCGCGACCTTCACGACGATGTCGGGCCGCGAAGTGCAGCTGGGAATCTGGGTGCGCGCCGCCGATCTGGCAAAGACCGAGCATGCCCTCGCCGCTCTTAAGACCGCGATGGCGTGGGATGAGCGGGTCTATGGCCGCGAATACGATCTCGACGTGTTCAACATCGTCGCGGTCGACGACTTCAACTTCGGCGCAATGGAGAACAAGGGGCTCAACATCTTCAACAGCCGCTATATCCTTGCCGACCCCCATACCGCGACCGATGCGGATTACGACGCGATCGCCGCGGTCGTCGCGCACGAATATTTCCACAACTGGTCGGGCAACCGCGTGACATGCCGCGACTGGTTTCAGCTGAGTCTCAAGGAAGGCTTCACCGTATTCCGCGACCAGAGCTTTTCTGCCGACCAGGGATCGGCCGCGGTCAAGCGGATCGAGGACGTGCGAACTTTGCGCGCGGCGCAATTCCCGGAGGATGCGGGGCCGCTCGCGCATCCGATCCGCCCCGATTCGTACATGGAGATCAGCAACTTCTACACCGCGACGATCTACAACAAGGGCGCCGAAGTGATCCGGATGATGGCGACCATCCTGGGGCCGGAAGGGTTCCGCGCGGGCGCCGACCTTTATTTCGACCGCTATGACGGCGCCGCGGCGACGTGCGACGATTTCGTCCGCTGCATGGAATTCGGCGGCGGGGTCGATCTGACGCAGTTCCGCCGCTGGTATTCGCAGGCGGGGACGCCGCGCGTGTCGGCTGCGATCGACCACGATGCCGGGTCGGGCCGCGCGACGCTCCGTCTGGCGCAGCGCACCCCGCCGACCCCGGGCCAGCCCGTAAAGGAGCCGTTTGTTCTGCCGCTCAAGCTCAAGCTGTTTGGCGGTGAGAGCGGCGCGGCCTTGGGTGAAGAGCAATTATACATGCTTGACCGGCCGACCGCCGAAATCGCGTTCGATGGCGTCACCGAGCGCCCCGTTCTGTCGATCAACCGCGGCTTTTCCGCGCCCGTCATCGTCGAAAGCGACCGTTCGTCGGCAGACCTCAAATTGCTGTCGGCGCACGATGACGACCCGTTCGCCCGGTATGAGGCGATGCAGCAGCTGATGCTCGACACGCTGGTGGCGGCGGTGACGCTGGGCCGCGCCGATCACACGCCGGTGATCGAGGCCGTGCGGCGCACGCTGGAGGATTCCGCGCTCGACCGCGCCTTTGTCGCGGAAGCGGTGCTGCTGCCGTCGGATGCCTTTATCGGGGACCAGCTCGAGACCGTCGACCCCGAAGCAGTGTTCCGCGCGCGCGAGGCGCTTCGCCGCGACATCGGCAGGACCCTCGCCGACCTCTGGCGCTCGGCCTATGCCGATACGAGCCAGGCCCGAGCGTTCGTCTATACACCCCCCGCCAAGGCCGCGCGCCGCATGCGCACCGTCGCGCTGGGCTATATCGCGGCGAGCGGGGCGGACGACGCCGCCGACATCGCCTTCGCGCAGTTCGAAACGGCCGACAACATGACCGACCGCCAGGGTGCGCTGACGACGCTCGTCAACGGCGCATCCGACAAGCGGATCGCCGCGCTGGACATCTTCTACAACCGCTATTCGAGCGACGCGCTGGTGCTCGACAAATGGTTCCAGACGCAGGCGCTCTCGTCGCGCGACGACACGCCCGAAGTCGTCGCGGAACTGGCGCGGCACCCCGATTTCACCCTGGTCAATCCCAATCGCGCACGGTCGCTCGTCGGCGCGTTCGGGGCCAACCAGCGCGCGTTCCACCTCGGCGGTGGGGCGGGGTACCGGTTCCTCGCGGACCAGCTGATCGCGCTCGACAAGCTCAATCCGCAGACCGCCGCCAAACTACTCCCGCCGCTCGGACGGTGGCGCCGATTCGACGCGACACGCGCTGCGCTGATGAAGGCGGAGCTTGAACGCATTCTCGTGTCGCCTGGACTGTCGAAGGACCTGTTCGAGCAGGCGTCGAAGAGCCTCACCGGATGAGCGAGCCGCAGTCGGATTTCGACCGCGATCTGGCGCTCGCCGCCGACCGCACCATCCTGGCGCGAGAGCAAGTCTTATGGATCGTAGGTGCGGACCGGACTGACCGCGCTGGCGGCGGTCGGCGCGCGGACGCTGTATGCGACAGTGGCGCCAGCGTGGCTCGCGGACGCGACCGGCGTACTGCTCGCGCTGTTCGCCGCGTTTTGCTTCCTGGCCGCGGTGTGGCGTGAGATGAGCCCCGACTTCGCCGAACTTCATCCCAGCCAGCGCCGCCTTCCGCCTGGGATTCTGATTGCGATCAACGGTTCGCTGACCCTTGTCGCGGTCGCTGCCGCCATTGGTATCGTGATCGCGCGTTAGAACAGCCGTCCGCCGTTCGGCACCGGCTCGCTCGGGCCGATCAGCACGACCTTGCCGTCGGCATCGGGAAAGCCGAGCGTCAGCACGTCCGATCGCACCGGTCCGATCTGGCGCGGCGGGGAGTTGACTACCGCTGCGACTTGGCGGCCGACCAATTCCTGCAGCGCGTAATGTTCGGTGATCTGTACCGACGATCGCTTGATGCCGATCGGATCGCCGAAATCCACGCTGAGTTTATAGGCGGGCTTGCGCGCTTCCGGGAAAGGATCGGCCGCTATGATGGTGCCGATGCGGATATCGACCTTTAACCAGTCGTCGAACCCGATGGTCGGCTCGGCCGGCGCGCCGGCATCGTGCGGGACGTGCATGTCAGAAGTTCACATCGTCATAATGCGGCGCGGCTGGAATCCCCTCCATCCGTTCGCTCAACAAGGGGCGGAAACTGGGCCGCGACTTCATCCCGGAATACCAGCGCGCGGTTTCCTCGTGGCTCTTCCAGTCGATCCCGCCGAGATAGTCCGCGACCGAAATCTGCGCTGTCGCGGCGAGATCGGCGAGGCTCAGCGTGGACCCCGCTATCCAGTTGTGACGGCCCAGCAAATAATCGGTGTAGTCGAGATACTCGACCGCTGATTTCATCGCCTCGCGCAGCACCTTGGCGTCGGGCCCCTGCCTCGTCACGATGCGCTTGATCATCCGTTCGCCGAGCAGCTTTTCGGTCACGTCGCGATAAAAGAAGGTGTCGAACCACGTCGCCAGCCGGCGGATTTCGGCGCGCTGCGCCGCGGTGCCATTGATCATCTGCGCCTTGTCGACCGTCTCGTCGAAATACTCGCAAATCACGAGCGAATCGATCAATCGGACGTCGCGTTCGGGATCGGCGATCACCGGCGTCTGCCCGGCCGGGTTCATGTCGATGAACTCGTCGCGCCGCTCCCACGGATTCTCACGCATCAGCGTATAGCCGACGCCCTTTTCCCCCAGCAGCAGCCGGACCTTGCGCGAGAACGGACAAAGCGGGAATTGATAGAGCTGCCACATGGCGCTCACCCTAGCGAGCGCCTGGGTGCGGCGGCAAGCCGGTCAGCGGCGATACGAGTCGATGATCCGTTCGAGCCGGGCCGCCATGGTGTCGATCGAGTCGCTCATCGCGGCGGCGTCGCCCGCGGCGCGGCCGGCGACCGCGACGGCGCCGAACGTGCCCATCCGCAGCTTGTTGCGGAACGCCGGATCGCGACGCGCCTGAACCGACCCGATCGTGTCGTTCGGGCGAATGTCCGAATCGGGCGCGAGGTCGGCGAGCGGGCCGACGCGCGTGTCGAGGACCGCGGTCGTCAGCTGGTCGAGCAGCATCGCGACGCCGGCCTGCGCGCGAGGGTCGCTCAGCGCGCGCAGGGTCGAACGCATGTCGTCGCGCGGCGGCGGGGCATCGTAGCGGTCGCGGGCGAGGGCTGGAGTCGCGACCGTCGCCGCAAGGACAAACAGGGTGATCTTACGCATGGCACAGATCCGATTCAGCTATCGGGACGCGCCTATATAGCGCCTTTGCCATCCGATTTGAAGCGCCTACTCGGCCGCCGCCAGCACCTCGCTGTCGTCGAGAGGATGGGAGAGGCGGTCGAGCATTTCCCTGGGCACAACCTGCCAGAACGCGCCGAGCGAGCGGTCCCAATCGTCGAGCAGGGATTGCGACCAGGCGCTGTCGGTCGCGACGGTATGCGCGCGGACGAGGTTCTTGAGCACCGCTTCCCAATGCGCCGACGCCAGCCGCCGCCACACGATCGACTCGCCATTGGCGCGGCGTTCGAAGCTCTTGCCTGCGTCGTAGACGAACGCCATTCCGCCAGTCATGCCCGCGCCGAAATTGGCGCCCACCGGCCCCAGCACGACAGCCGTGCCGTTGGTCATGTATTCGCAGCCGTTCGCGCCGCAGCCTTCGACCACCACGGTCGCGCCCGAATTGCGTACTGCAAAGCGCTCGCCCGCCTGGCCCGCCGCGAACAGCCGCCCGCTGGTCGCGCCATAGAGGACGGTGTTGCCGATGATCGTGTTTTCCTGGCTCGCCAGCGGCGACGACACAACCGGGCGCACCACGATAGTACCGCCTGACAGCCCCTTGCCGACATAATCGTTGGCGTCGCCGAACACCTCGAGCGTGATGCCCTTGCACAAGAACGCGCCAAGGCTTTGTCCCGCCGACCCGCGCAGGCGGACGTGGACGTGCCCGTCGGCCAACTTATCCATACCGAACGTGCGCGTGATCTCGCTGGAGAGCCGGGTGCCGACCGCGCGATGCGTGTTGCGCACCGAATAGGTCAATTGCATCTTCTCGCCGCGCGAAAAGACGTGCGCGGCGTCCTTGATCATCTGCGCGTCGAGGCTGTCGGGTACGTCGTTGCGCCACGTGTCGAGGCTGAACCGCCGCTGATCGTCGTCGGCGTCGACCTTGGCGAGGATCGGGTTGAGGTCGAGATCGTCGAGATGCTCGGCGCCGCGGCTGACCTGACGCAGCAATTCGGTGCGGCCGATCACCTCGTCGAGACTGCGGAACCCGAGCCGGGCGAGGATGTCGCGGACTTCCTCGGCGATGAAGGTCATCAGGTTGATGACCTTTTCGGGGCTGCCGGTGAATTTGTCGCGCAAAGCGGCGTCCTGCGTGCAGACGCCGACCGGGCAGGTATTGGAGTGACACTGCCGCACCATGATGCAGCCCATCGCGACGAGGCTTAGCGTGCCGATGCCGAACTCCTCCGCGCCCAGGATCGCGGCGATGACGATGTCGCGCCCCGTCTTGAGCCCGCCATCGGTGCGTAGCTTCACACGCCCGCGCAAGCCGTTGAGCGTCAGAGTCTGGTTGACCTCCGACAGCCCCATTTCCCACGGTGTGCCGGCATATTTGATGCTCGTTTGCGGGCTCGCGCCGGTGCCGCCATTATGCCCCGCGACCAGGATGACGTCGGCGTGCGCCTTGGCCACGCCCGCCGCGA
>JAFEEZ010000312.1 GCA_018240825.1 Pseudomonadota bacterium
AGCAAGGTCGCAACGCTGTTGATGATCCCCGACAGCGTTCCCATCGCCGCTGCGATCAGCCCCGCAAGGATGATCCCGACAACGCCGTGGGGCAGTTCGCTGCCGATGAATTGCGGGAATACAGTGTCGATCGGCAGCGCTGGATTGAGCTGCGCCGGGTGCACCCGGTAATAAGCGAACAGCACGGTGCCGATGATGTAGAACATGAACGCGCTGGGCAGCAGCACCGCGGCGAACAGCCACACCGACCGCCCCGCCGCTTTTTCGGACGGCGTCGCCAGCACGCGCTGCATCAGCACCTGGTCCTTGGGAAAGGTCAGCACCACGTCGAACAGCGCGAGGAGCAGGAACGCCCAGACGGTCGGCTGGGTGACGTCGAAGCTGAAGTTGAGCATTCTCGTCTTGTCGAACGCGGCCGCGGTGGTCCACACCGGTCCCAGGCCGACGCTGTAGAGCACGAACCCGATTGCGAAGAATGCGCCGGCGGTCAGTACGAGCACCTGAAACACGTCGGTCCACACCACCGCGCGCATCCCGCCCAACGCGGTATAGACGATCGTGAACAGTCCGACGACGATGATGCAGCCGACGATATTGGTGTCGGTGATCGTGCCGATTGCCAGCGCGGGCAGGTAGAGCACGATTCCCATCCGCCCGCCGACCTGCATCAGGATCCACAGTGCGCTCGACAGCAAGCGGATCGCCGGGTGAAAGCGTTCCTCGAGGTAATTGAACACCGACACGAGATTGAGCCGCCGGAACACGGGCACCACGACCATCGCGACGAACACCAGGCCGCAGACCGTCATGATCTTCGACATGATATATTCCCAATTGGTCTCGAACGCCTTGGCCGGAACCGCGAGATAGCTGATCGAACTGATGCTGCCGGCGAACATGCTGATCCCAGCCGCCCAGGCCGGGATCGAGCGCGAGCCGAGGAAGAATTCGGCGGACGGCCCCTTCTTGGCGCGGCGGTAGAAGGTGAGGCCGATGCCGAGCATCGCGAACAGGTAGGCCCCGATGATCGCCCAATCGATCAAGGCGAGCGACTGGCGCGCCGACTTGAGCTCCAGCATCGAGAAATCGAGCCCGGCTTTCCCGCGCGCCGCCCAGACGATGCCGTCGCCGCGCGGAGCCGCTGCGACCGGATCGCCGGGGAGCGGCGCGCCGAGCGGCGCCCAGGCGTCGGTGATCGCGCTGTAACTGTAGAGCCGAGCTCCGTCCGCGCCGCGAACCAGATAAAGCAGATATGCTTGTCCGGCGGCGCGCGCAGACCCCGGCACGATCGAGCCGGGCGGAGCGGCGCCGGGACGCCAGCCTTCGCGCTTCAGCCAGCGCCATTGCCGTTGGTTGGCGTCGGTGACGAAGATGCCGCCGTTTTGCGCCGCCAGCGCGACCGGCGCGGCGCCACCGGGCCAGACGGCCAGCACTTGCCACGCATTGGGGCTCGACCAGGCCAGGCGAAACAGCCGCGGCCGGCCGTCGGGCGCGATACCGGCGACGAGCAAGGCGTCGGACGTCACGGCAGCGGTCGCGTCGACCAAAGGAAGCGCAAGCGAGGCCAGCGGCCGCACGCCGAGTGCATTGCCAGAGCGGACCAGTACGCCAGCGTTACGGGCCACGCCGTTCGGTCCGGTAAGCAGAACGACGCGCTGCCCGTCGCTGGCGGCGGCTACGATGACGCCCGTCGCCTTGACTTGACGAGCATCGATCGGAGCCCAGGCGCGGCCGTCGAACGCGAACGCGCGCCGGCCGTCGCGATCGATGACGACGGGATTGCCGTCGACGGTGGTGATGATCGTTTCGCCGCTCGCCCCGGTCAGCGGCGGGAGCGGCGTGACGGTCGATGTCGAAGGGGCGGCTCCGGCGGGCTGCGCATGCACCGCCAGCAGTAACGCAGCGAGCGCTGCCGTCATCAGCGCGCGAAGGTTCACGCCGCCTCTCCCGCGCGGCGCAGCGTTTCGTGCGCGGCGGCGATCGCGGGCGCGTCGACCATCGCGTCCTCGAACACGAACGCGCCGTGGCCATGTGCGGCCGCCGCTCCGGCCGCGGCGAGCAAGCGCCGCGCCCGGGCGATCTCGCCACCGCGATCGAACACCGCGTTGGCGATCGCGATCTGGCGCGGATGGACGCAACTCTTGCCGAGAAAGCCAAGGCCCCGCGCCAGTTCGGCTTCGGCGCGGAAGCCGTCCTGATCGGTTAGATCGGGCCAGGCTCCGTCATAGGCGAAGCACCCCGCCTCGCCCGCTCCCAGCCGGATCGACCACAGCGCGGCCTGGATGTGCCGCGGATCGCGCCGGTCGACGCCGAGCGGCGTCAGCAGGTCGTTGAGCCCGGCTTGCAGTCCGGCGACGTTGGGGTGCGCCGCGGCGATCGCCGCCGCCTGCCGCAGCGCGCCTGCGGTCTCGATATTGACAAGCAGCCCCGCGGCGACCCCGGCCGCCGTCAGCCGCGCCGCCGCCGCGCGCACCGCGTCGGGCGAGTCCGCCTTGGGTATGTTCACCAGATCGACCCGGAGGCCCGTCAGCGCGGCGACGTCGCCGTCGAAGAACGGCGTATCGAGCGCGTTGATGCGCACGATCAACCGTTTCGCCGATCCAAGCGCGCCGTCCGACCGCAACAATTCGATGAGCCGCGCGCGCGCGGCCTCCTTGCCGTCAGGGGGTACGGCGTCTTCCAGGTCGAACGACAACGCATCCGCGCCGCCCGTCAGCGCCTTGCCAAAAAAATCGGGCCGCGAGCAGGGTACGAACAGCTTGCTGCGCACGAACAACCCCTCCTCGTCACCGTGCCCGTCGCGCGGCCGTCCTACGTTCCGGCGCGGCGATCGAAGTGCAACCGCTTTCGCCTAAACCACACAAAAACTGGTGTGTGAACGAAGAAGCAGTCGCTTTCGCGTGCCTGTCGCGCGGCTTAGGCTGCGCGCAAAATATTAGGGGAGGTTAACATGAATAATCACGCGCGTCTGTCGCTGGCCGCCTTGTTGCTGTCGAGCGTCGCCTTGCCGGCCGCCGCCCAGGACGCCGGTCCGCAACCGGCCAGCCCGTCGGCGACCGACCCGCAGGACCGCGCCGACGGCAAGGAGATCATCGTCACCGGCACGCGTACGCCCAAGGCGGTCGACAAGATTGCGGGCGCGGTCGTGGTCATCGGTCCCGCCGAGGTGCAGCGCTCGCTGACCATCACCGAAGACGTGACCGCGGTGCTGGCGCGCACGGTCCCCGGCTATTCGGAATCGAACCAGACGCTCAACACTTTGGGCGAAACGATGCGTGGCCGCACCGCGCTCTATCTGTTCGACGGCATCCCGCAATCGACCCCGCTGCGCGACGGCAGCCGCAACGCGACCTTCACCGACCTCGCGGTCGTCGACAGGATCGAAGTCATCGGCGGCGCCTCGGCCGCGGAAGGCATCGGCGCCGCCGGCGGCATCATAAACTACATCACCAAGCGTGCGCGAGATCCCGGATTGCATTTCAGCGTCACCGGCCGGCTCGGCACGCAATTCCGCGACGACAGCATGATCGCCAAGATCGGCGGAACCATCGCCTATAAAGCCGACAGCGTCGACGTTTTCGCCGCCGCTTCCTACGCCAGCCGCGGCATCACCTACGACGCCAACGGCCGCCGGATCGGGCTGAGCGCGTCGAGTTCGCTCGCGGATTCCAAGCAGATCAACCTGTTCCTCAAGATCGGCACCGATTTTGCGGGCGACACGCAGCGGCTCGAAGCCACGGCGAGCTTCTTCAAGCTGACCGGCGACGGCGACTATCATTATGTCGCGGGCGTCCGCCCGCCGGCGGGGACGGATCAGACCACCGGCATTCCGGACACCGCGCTGCCCGGACCGCCGCTCAGCCCGACCGGGCAATTGCTGTTCGCGCCCGATTTCAATCGCTTCCAGCAATATGCGCTCAATTACAGCAACAACGCGCTGTTCGGAGGCAGTCTGGTCGCGACGCTGTATTACGCCAAGCAGGAAATGCGTTTTCCCGGCGACAACGGCTCCGACAAGCAGGACCCGCGCATCGCTCCGCTCGGCACGATCTTCGATCAGTCGGAAATCCTGTCCAAGAAATACGGGCTGCGCACGTCGTACACGCATCCCGATTTCCTGCTCAAAGGGCTCGAGCTGCGGTTCGGCGCCGACGTGGTGCATGACCAGACCCAGCAATATCTTGCGGTCACCAATCGCGTCTGGGTGCCGCCGATGAACTATACGAGCTTCGGCCCATACGTTCAGCTATCCTATGACAACGGCCCGATCACGCTGAGCGGCGGCTGGCGTCACGAAGACGGACGCGTGAAGGTCGATGATTACACCACCACCTATTTCCGCAATTCGGTGTTCGTGAAGGGCGGCACGCTCAAGTACAAGAACGACCTGTTCAACGCCGGCGTCATCGGCCGGCTCGGCGCGGGTTTCTCGGTGTTCGCGACCTATGGCGAGGGCTTCACCCTGCCCAATGTCGGCATCCCGCTGCGCAACGTGAACGTGCCCAACAAGACGGTCGAGGGACTGCTCGATCTGCAAGCCGTGATCTTCAAGAACAAGGAAGCCGGGATCAACTGGCGCGGCAAATGGGGCAATGTCGGGATATCGTATTACCAGTCCTATTCGAAGCTCGGCTCCAGCCTGTCGGTCGATCCGGTGACGCTCGACTATGTGCTCAACCGCCGCCCGATCAAGATTTATGGGATCGATTTCACGTCGGAATTCCGTCCGACATCGACACTCAGGTTCAACCTGTTGTACAGTCACGTGATCGGCAAGACCTCGTCGGCCAACGGCGTCACCTCGCCGCTCAAGACCCAGCTTGGCGTGCTCAATATCGCGCCCGACAAGCTCAACGGCCAGGTTGCGTGGCAGTTCATCCCGCAGGGTTCGATCTCGCTTGGTGTGACCAATTATTTCGATCGTGATCTCAGCACGATCAACGAGCATACCAAGGGCTATACGCTGTTCGACATGACGGCCAGTTACAAGTTCGCCAAGGTCGGCACATTGTCGCTCGGCGTCGAGAATCTGCTCAACAAATTCTATTTCCTGTCATCGTCGCAGATCAATATCTTCAACAATTACTTTGCGGGCCGCGGACGGACGGTGTCGCTGACGTTCCGGGCCGATTTCTAAAGGGGGCGGGCGCGGGGTGGACAACAATCGACCTCGCGCGCTCGTGCTGGTCGCGGGATCGGCCAACGCCGATTTCGTCGTCCGCACGCCGCACATTCCGGCGGCGGGCGAGACGGTGTTGGGCGGCGATCTGGCGATTTTTCCAGGAGGCAAGGGCGCCAATCAGGCGGTCGCCGTCGCCCGCGCCGGCGGTGCGCCCACGGCGATGCTCACGGCGCTAGGCGACGACGATCTGGCGAAGGTGCTGATCGGATCGTTACAGGGTGCGGGCGTCGCGCTCCACATCCGCCGCTCGCCGCGTTCGACCGGCGCGGCGTTGATCACCGTGTCGGACGCGGCCGAAAACGCCATCACCGTTTCGCCCGGCGCCAACGCCGATCTCGGCCCGCACGATCTGCCCGATCTCGAGGGCGTAAAATGGCTGGCGATGCAACTCGAAACGCCGATCGATACGGTAATGGCCTTCGCGCAGACCGCGCGTGAACGCGGGGTCGGAGTCCTGCTCAACGCCGCACCGGCGCGGGCGCTGCCGACGGCCTTGCTTGCGGCGGTGGACGTGCTCGTCGTGAACGAGGAGGAGTTGTCGATACTGACCGGGACAGGGGGAACGATCGCCGATCGGCTGGCCCGAACCGGTGTCGCCACAACGATAGTGACGCTGGGCGGGCGCGGGGCCTGCGCCCTGGTCGACGGCGCATTGATGCTCCAGCCGGCCTTTGCCGTTACGCCGGTCGATACCACCGCGGCGGGCGACACATTTTGCGGCGTTCTGGCGGCAGGATTGGCGGAAGGCCTTCGCACGCCTGAAGCGCTCGCTCGCGCCGCCGCCGCCGCCGCGCTCGCGACGACACGGCCCGGCGCGCAATCGAGCATTCCGGCGCGCGCGGAGGTCGACGCCTTTCTGACCGCGGCGCGTTTGTCCGACACCGATGACCTCGCACTTTATTGTGGCGTCGCCGGCGCGGTGGTCTGACAACATGACGATGACCGGCCCCCATCGCACCACCAGCGACGTCAAGTTCTCCCACGCTCTGTCCGGCCCTTATCTGCCGACGCCCGGCAACGCGCCCGGTTGGCCGTTTCAGGAGATGGGCCGCTGGCGGATCGACGCCGATGGCGCCGCGGACGAGTGGGTGCAGGGCTTGATCGAATGGCGGCGCGAGCATCTGATCAGGATCGGATTCGACGACGCGCTCTACCGCCGCCCCGAACTCGCCTGGTCGCAGGCCAATTTCGTCCATGTGCTGACGATGGTCGAGGACCGCTATTTCTACGATCCGGTTGCGGGCCGCTATACGGTTGACCGCTATCTCGACGACCTCGAGGCGCGGCTCGGGCGCATCGACAGCGTGCTCCTATGGTACATCTATCCCAATATCGGAATCGACGACCGCAGCCAGTTCGATCTGGCCGATGCGCTGCCCGGCGGGATCGAGGGGCTGAAAGGCGCGGTCGCCGACTTCCACCGCCGCGGGGTCAAGGTGTTCCTGCCGACGATGCCGTGGGACAACGGCACGCAGCCGGGCGATGCGCCCGACTGGGAGCGGATGGCGGCGATCGTCGCGGCGACCGGCGCTGACGGAATCAACGGCGACACCTATAGCGGTGTCCCGCTCGCGTTCCACGAAGCGAGCGAAGCGACGGGGCGTCCCGTCGTGCTGCAACCCGAAACGACCGCACAGGCGGGCGATCATATCCTGCGCTGGAACCTGCAGAGCTGGACCAAGCGCGTGCCCGACGAGAGCATCCCGACCGTGCTCAAGCTCAAATGGCTCGAACCGCGGCACATAATCAACATCGAGAACCGCTGGAGCCGCCAGCGCACCAACGACCTCCAGCACGCCTTCTTCAATGGCGTCGGCTATGTCGCGTGGGAGAATGTGTTCGGGTTCGTCAACCAGTTCACCGAACGCGACGGCGAAACGCTGCGCCGCGTCGCGACGGTCCAGCGCTTCTTCGCCGACCTGATCGTGAGCGCCGATTGGCGACCATATGAGCGGACGTTGCAATCCGGCATTTTCGCCAGCCGGTTTCCGGGCGACGGCCGGACTTTGTGGACGCTGATCAACCGCCAGGAATACGCCATTGGCGGCGAGCAACTCGCGGCGCCGCATGTCGAGGGGACGCGCTATTTCGACGTGTGGAACGGCGTCGCGCTGACGCCCCGGATCGAACGGGGCCGCGCGATCCTGGCGGCCGATATGCCGGGACGCGGGTTCGGGGCGTTTCTGGCGTTGGCGGCAGGGGAGGAGGTCGCCAGGCTCGACGCGTTCCTGGCCGAGATGCGCGATCGCGGCGCGACACCGCTCGACGCCTTGTCCGCGACATGGCGGTCGGCGAAACAGGAACTGGCGCCGATTGCGCCGACGCGTCCTTATGCCGAGCCGCCCGAAGGCATGGTCGCAATTCCTGCCGGCGATTTCGATTTCGTCGTGCACGGCGTCGAGATCGAGGGCTACGCCGCCGACGGCGTCGACGTGCAATATCCGTGGGAGGACAGCCCGCGCCGCCATCATCGCCGCCGTATGGCGATCGACGCGTTCTGGATCGACCGCACCCCAGTCACCAACGCGCAATTCATGACGTTCCTCGACGCCACCGGCTACAAACCCGCTGATTGCCATAATTTCCTGAAACACTGGCGCGACGGCGCACCACCCGCCGGATGGGATAACAAGCCCGTCACCTGGGTCAGCCTGGAGGATGCGCGCGCCTACGCGACCTGGGCGGGCAAGCGCCTGCCGCGCGAATGGGAATGGCAATACGCCGCACAGGGGACCGACGGCCGCCGCTATCCGTGGGGGAACGACTGGGACGCCGGCGCAGCGCCCGAACCGTCAATCGCCAGGGCGATGCCCGATCCCGCCGATGTCGATGCGCACCCGACTGGCGCCAGTCCGTTCGGCGTGCTCGATCTGGTCGGCAACGTCTGGCAATGGACCGACGAATATCGCGACGAGCATGTCCGGGGCGCGGTGCTGCGCGGCGGCAGCGCGTACCAGCCGCAGAGCTCGCACTGGTATTTCCCGCAAGCCTACGCGCTCGACGAGCATGGCAAGTTCCTGCTCATGGCCCCGGCCAAGGATCGCTCCGCCGGGATCGGCTTTCGCTGTGCCGCCGATCGCTGAGCCCGCGATGCGCTTCGCGCCGCCGGGCGTGGTGACGCTGGGCGGCCTGCTCGGCGAAGCGCTGGAGGCCAACCGCACCGGGCGATTGTCGAGCTTCATCGTCGACGAGACGAGCCCGGCGATCGCCCTGTTTGCCCCCGAACAGGTCGCGGACAACGAGGAAGGCGACTGGTACGGCGAGCATGCCGGCAAGTGGCTGGTCGCTGCGACGCATGCCGCCGTGCGCGCGGGCGACGAGGCATTGCTGGCGCGTGTGCGGCGTGTCGCCGACTGGCTGATCGCGCAGCAGGACGAGAACGGCTATCTCGGCAATTACGCGCCCTCGCGGCGCTTCATGGTCAAACAGCCGCCCAAACCGCCGACATGGGACGGCGCACCCGCGCTGCGCACCTGGGACATCTGGACGCACAGCTACCTGATCCTCGGACTGGTCGAATTGTGGAGAGCGGGCGGCGACCAACGCTATCTCGACGCGGCGCGACGGATCGGCGACCTCGCGTGGCGGACGCTGAGCGCGGGCGATATTTCGATCACCGATCTCGGCAACCATTTCGGGCTGTCGGCGACGGTGATGCTTGATCCTGCCGCCGAACTCTTCGCCGCGACCGGCGAGCAACGCTATCTCGACCTCGCCGAATTGATCGTCGCGCAGTTCGAACAGGAACCGCGCAACCGGCTGCTCAGCATGGCGCTTGCCGGCGCCGACCCGTCGGAGATCGCGACCGGCAAGGCGTATCAACTGCTGTGGAACCTGGTCGGTCTCGCCAAGCTGTCCCGCGCGACCGGGAATGCGCGCTACCTGACCGTGGTCCGCAACATCTGGGCGGCGGTGCGCGATCATCACCTCACGCTCGGCGGCGGTCCCTGGGGCGGGGTCGCGCATCGCTCGCGCGAGGTGTTCAACCCGGCCAATGT
Organism: Pseudomonadota bacterium; assembly: GCA_018240825.1. Taxonomy (GTDB): domain Bacteria; phylum Pseudomonadota; class Alphaproteobacteria; order Sphingomonadales; family Sphingomonadaceae; genus Sphingomonas. The sequence continues at coordinate 9,181 of JAFEEZ010000312.1, forward strand.
ATTCGACCCGCACGGTTATGTCGAAACCTGTTCGACGATGGCGTGGATCCAGCTCAACCGCGAACTGCTTGGCATTCTTGGGGACGCAGCGTTCGCGCAAGAGGTCGAGCGCAGCGCGTATAACGACTTGCTCGGCGCGCAAGCCTCCAACGGCGAGGATTGGTGCTATTATTCGTTCCCCAACGGCAAGCGCGTTCACACCACCTATTGGCGCTGCTGCAAATCGAGCGGGGCGATGGCGCTCGAGGAATTGCCGTCCATCGCCTATGGCGTCACCGCGGACGAAGCGCTGACGGTCAACCTGCTCGGGCCTTCGCAAGCGATGCTCGACCTGCCCGGCGTCGGCACGGTGCGATTGGAACAGCGCACGCGCTATCCGTTCGATGGCGTGATCAAGATCGTCATGACTCCATCCGCATCGGCGCGCTTCGCGATCGATGTTCGCATTCCCGATTGGGCTGACGGCGCGACGTTGCGGGTTGGTGACGATCGCACAACGGCCGCGCCGGGCGTCTATGCGCGGATCGAACGCGAATGGCGGACGGGCGACACGATCGTGCTCGAATTGCCGATGCCGGTGCAATTCCACCATGCGGTTCAGCGCAACGTGCAGGAATCGCTCGCCCCGGGAGGGGAACCGGTCGCGCAGGAAGTGATGCGTTACGACTACCTCGCATTGACGCGCGGTCCGCTCGTCTATGCAACCGGGCTGATCGACGGGTTCAAACACGCCGAAACTGTGCGTTTCGCCGGAGAGCCGCGCGCGGTGGTCGAAGGCGAGACCATTCGCGTTGAGCCCGAGGGGCGCGATCCGATCGTCTTTGAACCTTATTTCCGGGTCGGCGGACGGCGCGATGGCGCGTGGCGTCTGACATGGCTGGACCTCGCTACCGAGGCGGCGGCGTGACGGCGGCGGCGCTCCTGCTCCCGACGCGGCGCGCGGCGATCGCGGGTGGCGCGGCCATGCTTGGCGTCGGCGCGCTGCATGCTGGCGCCGATCTGATCGTCACTTGCCGCGCAGGACGGTTCACAGGCGAGCGGCAGGCGGGAGTGGCTGCCTTTCGCGGCATCCGCTACGGCCGCGCCGAACGCTTCCGCGCGCCCGCTGCCGTGCCGGCGTCGCGCGAAACCATTCGCGCGATCGAACCGGGCCCGGCCTGCCCGCAGCGCGGCAAACGCAAGCCGCAGAATGAAGACTGCCTGACGCTCAATATCTGGACATCTGACCCCGACGCTCGCGCGCGACGGCCGGTGATGGTGTGGGTCCACGGCGGCGGCTATGCTTATGGCAGCGCCAACGATCCGATCACCGATGGGCGGCTGCTCGCCGCAGCGGGCGACGTGGTGGTCGTGACGGTCAACCACCGCCTCAACGCGCTGGGGTATCTGTATCTCGCCCGCCTCGATCCGCATTTTCCGGACAGCGGCAATAACGGCCAGCTCGACCTCATCCTCGCGCTCAAATGGGTGCGTGACAATATCGCCGCGTTCGGCGGCGACCCCGCGCGCATCACACTGTTCGGCCAATCGGGCGGCGGCGCGAAGACGTCGACGCTGATGGCGATGCCCGCCGCAAAGGGCCTGTTCCACCGCGCGATCACGATGAGCGGCCAGCAAGTGACCGTGTCCGGCCCGGTCCACGCGACGCGGCGTACGCGCGCGTATCTGGCAAGGCTCGGCGTGCCCGAGGCCGAACCGGACCGTCTGCTCGACCTGCCCGTCGAGAAGCTGATCGAAGCGCTCGATGCCGACGATCCGATCGAGCGCAGCGCGATCTATTTCGGCCCCGTGCTCGACGGCGCCTGGCTGTCGCGCCATCCGTGCTGGCCCGATGCGCATCCAGCGGGCCGCGACGTCGCGCTGATGGTCGGCGTGACTCGCGACGAAACGCGTGACTTTTCCGATCCCTCCTCGCCCGAGATGCGCAATCTGAGTTGGGACGCGCTACCCAACCGCATCGCCGCCGAGCTTCCGGTCGATCTGCTGCCGGAAGCGATCGTTCGCGCCTATCGCGCACGCATGCCTAACGCCTCGCCCGCCGACATCTTCTACGCCGCCACCAGCGACGGCCGTAGCTGGCGTCCCTCACTGATCGCGGCAGAGGCGCGAGCCCGCGCCGGGCGTCCCGCCTTTGCCTATCAGGTCGATTTCGCCTCGCCGACCAACCCAGATCGCGGCGCTTTTCATGGCATCGACATCGGCCTCGTCTTCGGCACGCTCGATGCGCCGTACGCATGGACGGGCGCCGGGGCGGCGTCGCGCGCGCTGTCGCGGCTGATGCAGGAGCGGTTCGTCGCATTCGCGCGGAACGGAACGCCCAATCGCCCGGGCGTGCCGCCCTGGCCTGCCTACGACGTGACCAAACGCGCGACGATGATCTTCGACACGACCAGCCGAGTCGAAAACGATCCGCGCCGCTGGCAACGCGAGCTGTTCGCCGTCGCGCCCTACACCCAACCCGGAAGCTGATCCTCGATGACCATGACGTCCCCATCGCAGCCCGCTTCCGCGTTCGACAATCCGGCGCGAGAGGGACCGCGCGGCCCGCTCTCCGGCGTCCGTGTGCTCGATCTGAGCGCGTATATCGCGGGCCCCTATGGCTGCACCCTGCTCGCGGATCAGGGCGCGGACGTCATCAAGGTCGAGCCGCCCGCCGGGGACAATCTGCGCGCCTACCCCTCGACGCTCGAGGGTGAGAACCGCGCGTTTCTGGGCGTCAACCGCAGCAAGCGCGGCGTCGTGCTCGATCTCAAGAGCGAGGCCGGCCGCGCCCGTTTGCTCGCGCTGGCGGCGGAGGCCGACGCCCTCGTGCACAATTTTCGCCCCGGAGTCGCCGAACGGCTGGGCATCGATCATCCCGATCTGGAAGCGATCAACCCGCGCCTCATCTATTGCGCCGTCACCGGTTATGGCGAGCAGGGCCCGCTGCGCGGCAAGGCCGGGTACGACCAGGTGCTCCAGGCGATGACCGGGATGTGCGTGCTTCAGGGCAAGCCGCCGCTTCCCGAACTGACCTACGGCTCCCCCGTCGATTATTACGCGGCGGCGCTCGTCGCCGCCGGCGTCGCCTCTGCGCTGTTCGAACGCGAACGCAGCGGCAAGGGGCAGTATGTCGGGGTCTCGCTGTTGCGCAGCGCGCTGACGATGCAGTCGGCGCGGCTGGTGCAGGCCGACGGCGAAGCGCACGATATCGCGCGCGACATGCGGTCCGGAGGGATTACGGGATTGCACCCGACGGGCGACGGTTATCTCTATCTCTCCGCCAACACGCCGCGTTTCTGGCAGGCGCTGTGCGAATTGACCGGGCTCGACGCGCTGGCGGCGAACCCGCGCTACGACACGGTGCGCAAGCGCGCCAAGCACGCGGCCGAGCTGGTGCCCGCGTTGCGCGAGGCGCTCGCCGCCCGATCGGCGATCGAGTGGGAGCGGCTGTTCGGCGACGCGGTGCCCTGTTCGGCGGTGCGGCACATCGAGGAGATGTTCGACCACCCGCAGGTTCGAGCCGAGGACATGGTGGCCGCGATCCCGCACCCCGCGCTCGGCCATTACCGCGGCGTCACGCGCGCGATAAAGTTCGCGCGCACCCCGGGTCCGGAGCCGTTCGCCGCCCCGATGCTCGGCCAGCATGACGACACGCTGGGCGCCCCCGACAAGGGCAAGGAGCAGTGATGATGATGCTTCGCCGCGCGTTGCTCGTTCTCGCCGTCGCGGTGTTGCTGCCTTCCGCCGCGCTTGCGAAACCCGCCAAGGAAATCGTCCTGATCGGCGGCGACACGCCGCACGGACCGTTCGTCCACGACGCGCGCGCGGTGATAACGACGCTCAAGCGCTATCTCGAAACCTCGCCCGACATTCGCGCGATGAAGGACGTGGCGATCACCGCCTATCCGGACGGTTGGCCCACGGATCCGCACGCGCTCGACCGCGCCGCCACGATCGTCTGGTATTTCGACGGGCTCGACCATCATCCGCTGCTCGATGCGGCGCGGCGCGCCAGGTTCGAGGAGCTGATGCGTCGCGGCGTCGGGCTGGTGACGTTCCACCAGGCCTCGACGTTGCTCCCCGCCGACCGTGGCATCGATCTCGGACGCTGGCTCGGCGGCGCGCGGTACGGGATGGTCGACCGCACGGTCGAAACGGTCGCGTTCACCCCCGCGCCGCACCCCGTCAGCCGTGGCGTCCGGCCCTTCGCCTATCGCGATGAATTCTATCCGACCCTCGCGTTCGGGAGCGCGCCGGTCACACCGATCCTGACCGGCATGCTGCACCTGGAAGCGAATCCGGCCGCCCCCGCGACGAAGCGGACGGTCGCCTGGGCGTTCGAGCGGCCCGGCGGCGGGCGATCGTTCGGCTTTACCGGGCTGCATTATTCGGCCGCGCTCGACCAGCCCGAACTCCGTAAGCTGCTGTTGAACGCGATTGTCTGGACGGCGGGAATCAAGGTTCCGCGGGCCGGGATCAGATCGGAACCATGAAGAAGGGAGCACAGGGATGAAATCGATCGCCAGTCGCATGGTCGCCATGCTCTCGATGCTGTCGATCGCCGCGCTCGCGACAGCGTCGCCGGCCAAGGTCGACAAACCACTGTTCCACAACGACCGCCAGCGCAGCGGCTGGAACGCGCAGGAAACCGTGCTGACCCCGCAAGCGGTGGCGACGGGCAATTTCGGTCCGATCTGGCAGTCGCCGCAGTTCGACAGTTTCGGCGATGTGCCGCCACGGCTGTTCGCCTCGCTGCTCTATCTGGGCTCGGTGGCGATGCCGGCTGGCCCGTTCGCGGGCAAGACGCTCGCTCTGGCCTACGCCGTCACCAGCACCGGCTACGCCTATGCGGTCGCCGCCTCGCCGGTGGCGGCGCCAGCGCCGGGGACGATCATATGGCGCGCGCAGCTGACTGCAAAGCCATGCGACGGCGGCACGTCGGGCAACCTCGCCACCCCCGCGATCGATCGCGCCGCAAATCGCCTGTACGTGACGAGCTGCGACGACGACAAAAAGTGGCAGGTCCACGCGCTCGACATTCGCGACGGCAAGGAGGCAGCCGGCTGGCCGCTGACGCTCGACGCCGCCGCGCTCAACGCGCCCGGAATCAACCGCAACAGCGGCAACCAGTTCAGCGACACGCGCACGATCATCCAGCGCGGCGCGCTCAACCTCAGCGCCGACAATGCCCGGCTCTATATCCCGATCGGACCCGATTCGGCGGGCTGGCTGGTGGTGGTCGATACCCGGCTCTCGCGCGTCGCCTCCGCGTTTTCATCTACCGCGAAGACCGAGGAGGATCAGGGCGGAATGTGGGCGTCGGGCGGCGCGTCGGTCGATGGCGAGGGCCGCGTCTATATCGCGACGGGCTCCAAATTCCTCGCCCGCGCGCGCAAGGGCGTCGCCGGAATCTATCCCGACAGCGAGCACGACTGGGGTCAGTCGCTGCTCCAGTTCCGCGACGATCGCGAGGCCGGGCTGACGCTCGTCGCGACCTATTCGCCATTCAATTATTGCCAGGCCGGGGCCGCCGACATCGATCTCGGCAGCAGCGGCACGGCGGTGATCGACCTGCCCGCGGACGCGAGCGGCACACCGCACTTGCTGACGGTCGGCGGCAAGCAGGGGAATCTCTACCTGCTCGACCGGGACCGGCTGCCCGGCGGCACTACCAAACGCCATGCGTGCAGCACCGACCCCGACACCGACGGATCCTTGCTCGCGCCGGACCCGCAGCCCCAATTCGGGCTGCGCGGGCCGCTCAACCTGTTCGGCCCTTATTCCGATTATGTGAGCATGCTCGACCAGGCGAAGAGCCGCAGCACGCCTGCCTGGTATCGCGACGCGGCCGGCAAGACCTTCATCTTCGCCACCGGGAGCGCCAAGACCGGCGACGATTTCTCGACCAGCGCGCCGCCCGGCCTCGCGCGCGTCGCGGTGGTGGCGGCGCCCGGCCAGCCCGCCTTCCTGCAAGTCGATGCGCTCGAAAAAACACAGATTTTCGAAAATGCCGGCTCACCCGTGGTCAGCAGTGCGGGCGGCGCGGGCGCGATCGTCTGGGTGCTCGACCCCCACGCGCCGCGCACCGCTCCGCTCTACGGCGCGCAGGCGCCAAAGCCGGTGCTCTACGCGTTCGACGCGGCGACGCTGAAGCTGTTATGGAAAAGCAGGCAGGGCGAGCTGTTCACCAGCGGCAAGTATAACGAGCCCGCGGTGGTCGACGGTATGGCGCTGGTCGGCACCGACCGTGTCCAGGCGTTCGGCCTGCGTCCCGGGCCGCGCCGCGCGGCGGCGGTCGTCGCGCCGGTCAAACGCGCCACGGCGGGAGCGCCGGCTCCGGTCAGGCTCAACGCTGCGCCGCCGCAGGCAAAACCCGCGACCGGCGACCAGGCGATCGCAGCCGGCCGCACGATCTTCCAGGCGCGCTGCAACGCCTGTCACGGGTCGCGCCAGCCCGGCACGCCGTCGCGCGCCGACCTCGCCAAGCTGAGCCAGGCGCAGATCGTTGAAATCCTGCTCCACGGCCCGATGCGGCCGATGGCCGCCGGCCTGTCCAAAGACGATGTCGGCAACGTCGCAAAATTCCTGTCGACGCGGAAATGACGCAGCGCGCGGAAAGGAGCATGCGAAGCCTCTTGGCGAACCGGGTGCGACGCCCCTAAGGAGGCGGCGACACGTGGGGGGCGCGCCCGATGAAGTTGATGACCGGCAATTCCAACCTGCCCTTGGCCAAGGCGGTTGCCGATTATCTCGAAATCCCGCTGACCGACGCGCTCGTCCGCCGTTTCGCCGACGAAGAGATTTTCGTCGAGATCAACGAAAACGTCCGCGGCGAGGACGTGTTCGTGCTGCAATCGACCAGCTATCCCGCCAACGACAATCTGATGGAACTGCTGATCTGCATCGATGCGCTCAGGCGCGCGTCGGCGCGGCGGATCACCGCGGTCGTCCCCTATTTCGGCTATGCCCGACAGGACCGCAAGTCAGGGTCACGCACCCCGATCTCCGCCAAGCTAGTTGCCAACCTGATAACGCAGGCGGGCGCCAACCGCGTGTTGTCGGTCGACCTCCATGCCGGGCAGATCCAGGGGTTCTTCGATATCCCGACCGATAATCTGTTCGCCGCGCCGGTCATGTCGGCGGATATATTGGCACGTTATTCGGCAAGGAACCTGATGGTCGTCTCGCCCGACGTCGGCGGCGTGGTCCGTGCGCGCGCGCTGGCAAAGCGGCTAAACAACGCGCCGCTTGCGATCGTCGACAAGCGGCGCGAGCGCGCCGGCGAATCCGAAGTGATGAATATCATCGGTGACGTCGAAGGGCGGTTCTGCATCCTGATCGACGACATCGTCGATTCGGCCGGCACGTTGTGCAATGCGGCTGCAGCGCTGAAGGAAGCAGGCGCGAACG
>JAFEEZ010000313.1 GCA_018240825.1 Pseudomonadota bacterium
ACCCTGTGAACGCGCCAGTCAGGCTGGCGAAGGTTGCAGCTTGCGCCGAGACCTCTAAGTAGCACGCCTCCCGGCGAAGGCCGGGGTCCAGTTTCCGCCCGCTCGCAACTGGGCCCGGCCTTCGCCGGAGAAGCGTAGTTATGGATCGAACGGTCAGTGGCAGCTCCAATTCTTTCTTACGAAGACCTCGGCCTCGTCCAGGGCGCCGGCTGGCTGTTCCGCCATCTCGACCTCTATATCGGCGAGCGTGACCGGCTCGCGCTGATCGGGCGCAACGGCGCCGGCAAGACCACGCTGATGAAGCTGATCGCCGGCGCGATCGATTCCGACGAAGGGCGGCGGACGATCGTGCCGGGGACCAGGGTGGTGCTGCTCGAACAGGACCCCAGGGTCGAGGGCTTCGCGACGCTCTACGATTTCGTGCTCTCCGGGCCCGGCGCCCCTTTGCCGCACGAAGCCGATGCGATCGCCGATCAGCTCGGCATCGACCTGTCGCGCGAGGCAAAGTCCGCGTCGGGCGGCGAGCGTCGCCGCGCCGCGATCGTCCGCGCGCTGGCGCAGGCTCCCGACGTGCTGTTGCTCGACGAGCCGACCAACCATCTCGACATCGCGGCGATCGAGTGGCTCGAGGACTGGCTCAACCGGTTCAAGGGCGCGTTCGTCGTCATCAGCCACGACCGCACCTTCCTGACGCGGCTGACCGGGCAGACCCTGTGGCTCGACCGCGGCGCGATCCGCCGCGCCGAAGTCGGCTATGGCGGGTTCGAGGCGTGGACCGAGCAAGTTTATGCCGAGGAAGAGCGCAACGCCCAGCGCCTCGACGCCAAGCTGAAGATCGAGGAGCATTGGCTGCAACGCGGCGTCACCGGGCGGCGGCGGCGCAATCAGGGGCGGCTCGCCAAGCTCAAGGAAATGCGCGCCGAGCGCGCCGCGATGCTGGGGCCGCAAGGCGCCGCAAACCTCGCCACCGCCAGCGACGACACCAAGACCAAGGTCGTGATCGATGCGAAACACGCCAGCAAGTCGTTCGACAGCCGCACGATCATCCGCGACCTGACCCTGCGCATCACGCGCGGCGACCGCATCGGCGTGGTCGGCCCCAACGGCGCGGGCAAGACCACGTTGCTCAAGCTTCTGACCGGCGAATATGCCCCTGACGCCGGGGAGGTAAAGCTCGCCAAGACGCTCGACGGCGTGGTGATCGACCAGCAGCGCAAGTTGATGGCGCCCGAGAAGACCGTGCGCGAAGTGCTGGCCGACGGCGGCGACTGGATCGACGTGCTGGGGGCCAAGAAGCACATCCACGGCTACCTCAAGGACTTTCTGTTCGACCCCAATATGGTCGAGGCGAAGGTCGGCACGCTGTCGGGCGGTGAGCGCTCGCGGCTGCTGCTGGCGCGCGAATTCGCGCGGCGGTCGAACCTGCTGGTGCTCGACGAACCGACCAACGACCTCGACCTCGAAACGCTCGACCTGCTGCAGGAAGTCATTGCGGACTATGACGGCACCGTTCTGATCGTCAGCCACGACCGCGATTTCCTCGACCGCACCGTGACCTTGACGCTCGGCCTCGACGGGTCGGGGACGGTCGATATCGTCGCTGGCGGCTATGCCGATTGGGAAAAACGGCGGCGGCCGAAGGTCGAGAAGAAGGCCGCGCCCAGGCCCGCGCCGACCGCGCCGGAACGAACGAAGGCCGCGAAACTCAGCTACAAGGACCAGCGCGACTACGACACGTTGCCGCAGCGGATCGAAGCGATCGAAGCCACCATCGCCCGCGACGAGGAAGCGCTGCATGATCCGTCGCTTTATGCGCGCGATCCCGCGAAGTTCGCGGAACTGACCGAGGCGATCGAGAAAGCGCTCGCGGAGAAGGACGCGGCGGAGATGCGCTGGCTCGAACTGGCCGAGCAGGTCGAGGCGCTCGGCTGATCGCAATATTCTTGCGCCATTGCGAGCGCAGCGAAGCAATCCAGCCGGATAGCGAAACCCGTGGATTGCTTCGCTTCGCTCGCAATATCGGAAGAGGGCGAACTGGAGCGGGTGAAGGGAATCGAACCCTCGTCGTAAGCTTGGGAAGCTTCTGCTCTACCATTGAGCTACACCCGCGCGCCGAGGGCGGATACATAAGGCCTGCCTGCCGCGCAAGCCGCGGTGGGACTTATCCTTCACGGCTTCCTTACCATTGCGCGCGTATCTCCCCGCGCATGTACCACGACCCCGCTTTGGCGAACGCCGCGAAGGCCGATCCGCGCCCCGCCTCCGCCGTTTCGGCCGCCACCGGCCTCGTCGGCCTCGCGGGCTTGCTCGTGTGGATCGGCATCGCGCGGTGGTTCGGGATGGACGGGCCGTACGCCGCGCTCGTCAACGTCGCCGCCGCCGGCCTGCCGATGGTGCTGTGGTCGGTGCTGGTAGAGAAGGTCCACCGCAATCCGTCGACCGGGATCGACTGGGCCAATCCCAGGCCGTGGCGCGACACGCTCGACCTGTCGATCACCAAGCTTGCCGGGCTATGGCTGACCTGGGGCGGGATCGCCGCGACCTATGCGATCGGGCGCTTCTATTGGGAGGGCGGTTTCCGCTTCTCGATGTGGTGTTTCATGTGGGCGGCGCCCGTCCTGTTCGTCGTCTCGATCCCCTACACATTGTGGCTCGACCGCCGCATGGTGGAGCCCAAAGACGGCTGCTACCATCTCGGCGCGTGGCTGATGGGGCTCGACGAGCCGCGCGACAACGAAGCGATCTACAATCACCTGCGCAGCTGGGGCGTGAAGGCCTTCTTCACCGCCTTCATGCTCGCGATCGTGCCGCCGGGGTTCGGCGATTTCGTGCGCGGCGACACCAGCCAGGTGCTGAGCAACCCGGTCGCGCTGGCCAACTGGCTGATCACCTTCATGTTCGTGGTCGACGTGGCGTTCGCGACCGCTGGCTATCTGCTCGCGCTGCGCCCGCTCGATTCGCACATCCGCACCGCCAATCCGTTCGCGAGCGCGTGGATGGCGGCGCTGATCTGTTACCCGCCCTTCGTGCTGATGGGCGACGGCGGGCCGCTCGATTACCATCCCGGCACGCGCGGCGAGGCGAGCTGGTCGCTGTGGTTCGCCGACCAGCCGGTGCTGCTGGCGGTGATCGGCACGGTGCTGGTGCTGCTCACCGCAATCTACGCCTGGGCCACGGTGACGTTCGGCATCCGCTTTTCCAATCTCACGCATCGCGGCATCCTGACCAACGGGCCTTATGCCTGGTCGCGCCACCCCGCGTACCTGTCGAAAAACCTGTTCTGGATGATCTCGACCGTGCCGTTCCTGACGACCGGCAGCTGGGTCGACGCGATGCGCGCGACCGCGCTGATGGGGATCGTCGCGGGCGTCTATTACTGGCGTGCGAAAACCGAGGAGCGGCACCTCGGCATGGACCCGGCCTATCGCGAATATAGCGAATGGATGGAGCGCAACGGTTTGGTCCCGCGCTTCTTTCAATGGCTCAAGGGCAAGCCGGAAGCTTAACCCCCTCCGTCATGCCGGCGACGAGTAGCTAGAAACTCATCTCGCCGTAGACGCGGCTGATGTCCCCGCCCCATTCGCCGTTGTAGCGATCGAGCAGCACCTGCGCCGGAACCTTGCCGGTGCGCACCACTTCGCGCAGCGGCTCGAGGAAGCCGGTCTCGTTGCTGCCGCCGGCATCCAGTCGCCCGCGCGCGGCCAGGCCCGCACTGGCGATATCGAGCACTTCGCCGGCGATATCCCGCAGCTTGCCCCCACCAGGCAACGGCGCATCGAGCGCCAATTCCGGCACTGCATTCCGCAGCGCCTCCCGATCCGCCATCGACCAGCCCTTGACCAGATCCCACGCCGCGTCGAGCGCACCCTGGTCGTACAGCAATCCGACCCACAAGGCCGGCAGCGCGCAGATTCGCCCCCACGGCCCGCCATCCGCGCCGCGCATCTCCAGGAAGGTCTTGAGCCGCACTTCGGGAAACGCAGTCGAGAGATGATCGGAAAAATCGTCGATCGTCGGCTTCTCGCCCGGCAGGATCGGCAGTTGCCCTTTCAGGAAATCGCGGAAGCTCAGCCCCGACGCGTCCAAATATTGCCCGTCGCGATAAACGAAGTACATCGGCACATCGAGCGCATAATCGGCGTAGCGCTCGTACCCGAACCCATCCTCGAACACGAACGGCAACATGCCGGTGCGCGCCGGATCGGTGTCCGACCAGATATGGCTTCGGTACGACAGCATGCCGTTGAGCTTGCCTTCGGTGAACGGCGAATTGGCGAACAGCGCGGTCGCGAGCGGCTGAAGCGCGAGCCCGACGCGAAACTTCTGCACCATGTCGGCTTCGGACGAATAGTCGAGATTGACCTGGATCGTGCAGGTGCGGAGCATCATGTCGAGCCCGAGATTGCCGACCCGCGGCATGTGCCGCAGCATGATCGCATAGCGCCCCTTGGGCATGATCGGCAGCTCGGCGCGGGTCTTGTCGGGCCACATGCCGAGGCCGAGGAAACCAAGCCCGAGCTTGTCGCCGACCGCCTTGACCTGCTCCAAATGCCGCCCCGTCTCCGCGCAGGTCAGGTGAAGGTTGTCGAGCGGCGCGCCCGACAGCTCGAACTGACCCGCGGGCTCGAGGCTGACGGAGCCATCCGCGCCGGTCAGCGCGATGATCTTGCCGTTTTCCTCGACCGGCTTCCAGCCGAACTCGGTCAGGCCGCCCAGCAGATCGCGGATGCCGCCCGGCTCGTCCCACGCCGGCGCGCGGTGGTCCTCGGTGCGGTACACGAACTTCTCATGCTCGGTGCCGATCCGCCAGCTTTCGGCGGGCTTCTCGCCGCCCGCAAAGAAATCGATCAGCTGCTGACGGTCCTCGATGACCGCTGATTGTGTGTCCGTAACGGTCTTTGTCGTCATCGCGGCGATTTAGGGGGCGCGGGGCGCCCGCGCTAGCGAATTCTCACCAATCGCCCGCAACGCTCATCCAGACCGAGACGGCGGCGGCGGCGGCAGTTTCGGCACGGAGGATACGCGGGCCGAGCCCAATCCCGACGGCTTGGGGCAAGGCGCGGATCGCCTCGCGCTCGGCATCGGCGAACCCGCCCTCGGGTCCGATCAGGATCGCCGCCGGGCCCTTGTGCGCCGCCATCGTTTCGGCGGCGGGCGTCCCGCCCGTTTCATCGGCGAAGAACAGCGTGCGATTTCCCGGCCAGTCGCGCAGCAGCGCGTCAAGCTTCACCGGATCGGCGAGTTCGGGCAGCGCCGTGCGGTCGCATTGCTCCGCCGCCTCGATCATGTGCGCGCGCAGCCGTTGGCCGTTGATCCGCTCGATCACCGTCCGCCGCGTCAATACCGGGATCAGCCGCGCGACGCCCAGCTCGCACGCTTTTTCCGCGACCCAGTCGATTCGGCCCTTCTTGATCGGCGCGACACACAACCACAGATCGGGCGGCGGCTCGCGGTCGCGCAGATGCGCCGTCACGTCGAGGATCAGGTCGCGCTTGCCGACCGCGCTCGCCACGCCCAGCCATTCGCCCGTCGCGTCGTCGAACAGCTTGACCGGATCGCCAGCCTTCAACCGCAGCACAGACAACAGATAATGCGCCTGCCCGCCCTCGACGCGCACCTGGCCGCCTTCGGCCAGCGGCGTTTCGACAAATAATCGCGGGGTCGAGCGTGGGGGCCATGCGGGCGTTGCGGGCATGGCTCCTCCATAACCCGTTCGTGCTGAGCTTGTCGAAGCACGTGTACTTGGCACTCCCCTTCGACAAGCTCAGGGCGAACGAAGGAATGGGGCTAGCGCCGCCGCCGCACCGATTTCCAACCGATCACCAGCGCCGCGATCGCGAACGCGCCGCCGATCAGCGCCAGCCCCGCCGCCTCGGCGATGCCCCAGAACAGGGTTTCGGCGAATTTCGCGATGGCGACGGAGAGATGGACCATTCAACCATCCCCAACCGACGAGCGCGTCAGGATATCCGGGTCCAGTGCCGCGTCTGGCAAATCATGCCCAGAAAGCAACCGACCGCCTTCAACGTGTTGCGGTCGAGCATTGTGATCGTCCCCGAAACGGTCATGTCGCGGTCGGGGACGTAGACCGATCCCTTCCACTCGCTCGGCGCCGATTCGCGGAAGTCGCGCAGCAATTGCATGCCGATGATGTTGCGGTCCCGCGCCGCGACGCTCGCCTTGGTCTTGTCGTCGGCCCACACCACCGTCGCGCACATGTTGGCGCCGCACGGTGCGGCCTTGATGTGCACCGTGTTGTTGGTGTTGCGCCAGACGCCCGTCCAGGACGGCACGATCGCACGCGCCGGGTCGGCGCCGGCGGGCTGCACGGACGCGACCGGCGCCGCGATCAGCACCGCACAGGCCAGCAATCGGGACACCATCTTGCGCATCTCACACTCCACAAACGCCTTGCCGCACTGCCGCCGCAGCGTGACGACAGTGAGGCAAAGCGTGGCGCTGGTGCGGCAATTGCCATCGGTCTAGTGAACATCCGATGACTGCCGAGCCCGAAATCGTTCCGGATACGCAATATAAGGGGATGGTCGACGCGTTGCCGCCCTACCCCCGCGCGCTGGCGCTGCTCGCGCGGTTCGACCGCCCGATCGGCTGGCAATTGCTGTTCTGGCCCGGCGCGTGGGGCGTCGCGCTGGCGAAGGGCGCGTGGCCGTGGATGGAGGGTTCGCGCTGGAAGCTGATCCTATGGCTCGCACTGGGCAGCATCGCGATGCGCGGCGCGGGGTGCGTGTATAACGACATCGTCGATCGCGACCTCGACCGTCAGGTCGCGCGGACGCGGAGCCGGCCGTTGGCGAGCGGAGCGGTGGCCTTGAAGGCCGCGTGGATATGGCTGGCGGTGTTGTGCCTGATCGGCCTCGTCGTGTTGCTGCAACTCCGTCCCTATGCGGCGATCGTGGCATTGGTCAGCCTCGCGCCGGTCGCCGCCTATCCTTTCATGAAGCGCATCACCTGGTGGCCGCAGGCATGGCTCGGCATCGTCTTTTCCTGGGCGGCCTTGGTCGGCTGGAGCGAAGTGATCGGGACCCTCGCCCCGCCCAACGGATTGCCGGGTCTGCTGCTCTACGCCGGGTCGATCTGCTGGGTGATCGGCTACGACACGATCTATGCGCTGCAGGATGTCGAGGACGATGCCCTGGTCGGCGTCCGCTCGTCGGCGCGCGCGCTGGGCAGCCGCGTGCGGCCGGGTGTCGCGATCTTCTATGCGCTGGCAATTGCGCTGTGGGGCGCCGCCTTCTGGCAGCTCCGCCCCGACCCGCTCGTGCTCGCAGCGCTGCTTCCCGCCGCGATCCACTTCACCTGGCAAGTCGCGACGCTCGCCCCCGCCGAGGGCGCCAATGCGCTCCACCGCTTCCGCTCGAACCGCTATGCCGGGCTTCTCGTTTTCCTCGCCTGCCTGGTGGTCGGTCAGAGCAGTTTTTGATAATAACCCGTTCGTGCTGAGCTTGTCGAAGCACGTGCCCGGACACGCCCTTCGACAAGCTCAGGGCGAACGGAGGACGATGCCTTTGACCATTCTGCGATGCCTCCCTAAGTCCGCCCGATGCTGACCCCCGAGATGGCGCTGGCCCGCGCCCAAGACATCGTTTCCCGCGCCCGCGCCGCCGGGGCCGACGCCGCCGACGCGGTGCTCGGCGCGTCGGCCAGCGTCGATGTGTCGGTGCGGCTCGGCAAGCTCGAGGATGTCGGGCGGTCCGAAGAGGAAGAACTGGGACTGCGCGTGTTCGTCGGGCGGCGATCGGCGTCGGTGTCGACCAGCGACCTGTCGTCCGACGCGATGGACATATTGGTCGAGCGCGCGGTCGCGATGGCGCGCGAGGCGCCCGAGGATCGATGGGCCGGGCTCGCGCCCGAGAACCGGTTACTCAAGGGCGACATCCCCGATCTCGACCTGCACGACGGCGACGAGCCCTCGCCCGCGTCGCTCAAGGAGGCCGCCTTGGCCGCCGAGGACGCCGCGCGCGCGGTGGCAGGCGTCACCAACAGCGAAGGCGGCGGCGCGTCGGCGCACCGCATGAGTTGGGCGCTGGCGACCAGTCACGGCTTCGCGGGGGCGTACCGGACGACCAGCCACGGCATTCAGGCGAGCGTGCTCGCGGGCGGCGGCGAGGCCGCGATGGTGCGCGATTACGCCTACCACGCCGCACGTCACGCCAGCGATCTCGAATCGCCCGAAGAAATCGGCCGCACCGCCGGGGAGCGCGCCGTCGCTCGCGTTGATCCGGCCAAGATTGCTAGCGGCCCGATGCCGGTGATCTTTGACCCGCGCGTCGGATCGTCCCTCGTCGGCCACCTGATCAGCGCGATCGCCGGCGCCGCGATCGCGCGCGGCACCAGCTTCCTGCTCGGCAAGCTCGGCCAGCGCGTGTTCGCCGACGGCATCACCATCACCGACGATCCGCACCGCCCGCGCGGGCTCCGTTCGCGCCCGTTCGACGGCGAGGGGCTCGGCGTGGCGACGACCGACCTGGTCCGCGACGGCGTGCTCCAGACCTGGCTGCTCGAATCGGCCTCGGCAAGGCAATTGGGCCTCGAGCCGACCGGCCATGCCGTGCGCGGCGGATCGGGTGCGCCGGGGGTCGGCACCAGTAACACCTATCTCGCCCCCGGCAAGGCCAGCCGCGACGAGTTGTTCGCGGGCATTTCGCGCGGCGTCTATGTCACCGAACTGATCGGCATGGGCGTCAACACGGTGACCGGCGATTACAGCCGGGGCGCGGCCGGCTTCCTGATCGAAAATGGCGAAATCGCGCGCCCGGTCGACGAGTTCACCATCGCCGGAAATCTGACCGACATGTTCCTCAACCTCACCGCCGCAGACGACCTCGAATTCCGCTACGCGACCAACGTGCCGACGCTGCTCATCAACGGGATGACAGCCGCGGGTGGCTGATCTCACCACTCTCACCGTTCGTGCTGAGCTTGTCGAAGCACGTGGTCCGGGCTGTCCCCGTGCCACACGCACTTCGACAAGCTCAGTGCGAACGGGGAAATTATGGTATGCCTGAAACGCTGGCCGACCAAATCGCCGCCATCGCTGCCGAGGCGGGCGCCTACGCGCTCGACCTGTGGCGCACCGATTTCAAGCGCTGGGAGAAATCGCCCGGCAATCCGGTGTGCGAGGTCGATCTGGCGGTCAACACGATGCTGCGCGAACGGCTGACCGCGCTGCTGCCCGACGCCGGCTGGCTGTCGGAGGAGACCGCCGACGACGCCGTCCGGCTCAACCATCGCCGCGTCTGGGTGGTCGACCCGATCGACGGCACGCGCGACTATATCCGCGGCCGCGACGGCTGGGCGGTGTCGATCGCCCTGGTCGATGGCGAGCAGCCGGTGATCGGCGTGCTCGATGCGCCGGTGCGCAAGCAAGTGTGGCGCGCCGAGGCCGGCAAGGGCGCGACGCTCAACGGCCGGCCGATCGCGCATAGCGGCCGCACGACCTTCACCGGATCGCGCACCCCCGCCGACACCTTGCCCAGGATCGACCGGGATCTGGTCGCGATCCCCAAGCCCAACTCAATCGCCCTGCGCATCGCGATGGTCGCGGCGGGCGAAGCCGACCTGCTCGCGACGATCCGCTGGGGCCACGAATGGGACGTCGCCGCCGCCGTCCTGATCGCGCGCGAAGCCGGGTGCGAAGTGACCGACGCGCTGGGGCGGAAATTGCGGTTCAACACCCCGCGCGCGGAAGCGTTCGGCGTGCTGGCGGTCGCGCCGGCGATCCAGCTCGCGGCGCTGGCGCGGCTGCACGACCGCGCGGTGGAGGCGTTGGGGAAGCCGCGATAGGCACGTCTGCATAGTTGCGAACTCTAACGCGCTGTGAGACTCCTAATTACATGTCGCTTCGCTGGTCCGCGATTATTGTGCTCTCCGCTGGGTTGCTGTGCGGCAGCTGCAGCCCACCGAGAAAACGACTGAACATCTCCGAACGCAAAGTCTGTCTTGCCAGGGGTGGCTATGAAAGCACGGCTCCATTCGGAGCGCCGTTCTGTCAGCAAAAGTACGCGGACGGCGGCAAGGTTTGCTCGGGAAAATCTGACTGCCAGGGCCAATGCATTGCCTACGAAGACAATTCGGGTCCCGAGCTGAAATTCGGGCAAACCATCATTGGGTACTGTGAGGCGGAACATTCGACCTTTGGCTGCTACGCAAACGTCGAAGGCGGGCGTTCGCAGGGTGTAGTTTGCGTGGACTAGCGGCTGGCAAATATCGAAGCGAGATCAAACCCCCGCCGTATCCCCCTGATACTTGATCTCCAGATACCGCCCGCGCGTCGACAGTGCGTCCAGATCGCCCTGCGCCAGCTGCCCCGCCATTTCGTCGATCTGGCCGCCGATCACCTTCAGCCCGTCGACCAGTTGCTGGTCGGGCGTCTTGCCGTTGCGCTCGACCCCGCGCAGCGCGTTCGGCACGCGTTCATAGCCCTTGATGAATTCAGGCAATTGCTCGCCGACCAGCTTGCGGATTTCGGCCGCGGCGGGGGCATCGTCGTCGAGCGTCGCAAGTTGCGGCTCCAGCGCGCTCAGCTTCACGCCGATCGCATCGACCACGCTGATCGCCGGCGCGGGCAGCATCGGGCGCTGCGCGTCGAGCCAGCGGCCGGTCTGCGACGGCAGCGCCTTGAGGTCGGTCTGGCGCAGTTTCTCGTATGTCACCGGCCGACCGGTCGGCGTCGCGAGCAGCACCGCGGTCGCGATCAGCATCGCGACGATCATCAGGAAGAAGCCCATGATCCCGATCGGCCCGAACACCAGCCCGATCGAAAACGCCGCGCCGATGATCGCGAGGTCGGCGATCGCCGCGCGCGTGATGCGCTTACCGACATCGCTCTCGCGCTGTCGCCGCCGCGGTCCCACGGCATAATTCATCGACGTGCGGTCGAGCGCCTCACGCGCTTTCGCGATCACCTCGTCGGTCGACGAACTCACGAGACTACACCGCCTCCAGCTTGAACGTATCCGCCTTCGGACCTTCCAGCGCGGCCTGCGCCTGCCCTTCCGCGCGCGCGATATAGCCCTTCGACTTCTCGACCTCGGTCGACAGCGTCGTCACCGTGGTCTTCATGCTGTCGAGCGCCTTCATCTTGAAATCGTCGATCGCGTCCATCGTGTCGTAGATGTTCTGGAACGCGCGCTGCAGCACCTCGACGGGAATCGTCGACGCCGCCGCCTGTTCATGGATCTGCGCGGTCTGCGACTTCAAGAGCTTGCCGGTCGAATCGATGATGTTCGCGGTCGTCGTATTGAGCTGGGTGATCTGTTCGAGCACCAGTTTCTGGTTGGTCAGCGCCTGCGCCACCGTCACCGCCGTGCGCAGCGCTGCGACCGTGGTGGTGCTAGCACGGTCGACGCCCTTCACCAGCTCGACATTGTTCTTCTTGACCAGGTCGAGCGCCAGATACCCCTGCACCGTCACCGCCATCTGCGTCAGCAGGTCCTGCGTGCGCTGGCGGGCGTAGAACAGCGCCGTCTCGCGCAGCGCCTTCGCCTTGGCCGGATCGGTCGCGTCGAGGTCGTTGGCCTTGTCCTCCAGTTTCTGGTCCATAACCTTCGACAGGTGGATCATCTGTTCGAGCCGCCCCATCGACGTCCACAGATTGCCGCGCTCGGTGTCGATCGCAGCATTGTCCATCAGCAACTCGTCCTTGCCCGAGCCGAGGCTCTTGAGGATCGCGGA
>JAFEEZ010000314.1 GCA_018240825.1 Pseudomonadota bacterium
ATATCCTCGAAGGTTGCTGGCAGCGTGTTGACTGCTGCGGCGGCCGGCGTCGGCGTCCCGGTAGCGGTCGGCGCCGTCGCGATCGGTGCGCCTGCTGCAATCTGTCGCGCCAACTCGCCCGGGTCGGGCAGACTCGAGGCGTGCACGACGCGGAGCAACGCCATTTCCCCCGCCTCGATCGGCAATACGGCGCGTCCGACCTCGTCATGGCCCTTGAGCACCAGCTGCCACAGCCGGTGGAGCGCGGGGAACGACAGGCTGCGCGCCCAACCCTGATACGCCTCGCGCTCGTCGGCCGATTGTGCCGGGTCCGCGTCACCGCCAAGCTTGGCGAGCGTCGTCGCGTGGATCGTTTCGAGCAACCCGCGCAGCACCGACTGCGGATCGACGCCCAATTCATATTGCGTCCGCAACGCCGCCAGCGCGCCCGGCGCATCGCTGTCGAGCACCAAACCGAACAAATCGCGGATCGCCGCACGGTCGCTCAGCCCCAGCATCGCGCGCACCGCCGGCGCGGTCACCCCGCCGCCTTCCATCCCGGCATGTGCGATCGCCTGGTCGAGGATCGACAGACCGTCGCGCGCCGATCCGTCCGCCGCGCGCGCGATCAGCGCCAGCGCTTCGGGCTCGGCTTGCGCGCCCTCAAGCTCGGCGACATGCGCGAAATGCGCCGCCAGCTTGTCCGCCGGGATGCGCCGCAAATCGAACCGCTGGCACCGCGACAGGACCGTCACCGGCACCTTCTGCACCTCGGTCGTCGCGAGCAGAAACTTCACATGTTCAGGCGGTTCCTCCAATGTCTTCAGAAGCGCGTTGAACGCATTCTTCGACAACATATGGACTTCGTCGATGATATAGATCTTGAACCGCGCCCCAAATGCCGCCAGCCGCGCCGCGTCGATCACCGCGCGCATATCGTCGACGCCGGTATGCGACGCGGCATCCATCTCGATCACGTCGATATTGCGCCCCTCGGCGATCGACACGCACGGCTCGCACACGCCGCACGGATCGATCGTCGGCCCGCCCTGCCCGTCCGGCCCGATGCAGTTGAGCGCCTTCGCGATCAGCCGCGCGGTGCTGGTCTTGCCCACGCCGCGCACCCCGGTCAGCAGAAACGCATGCGCCAGCCGCCCGCGCCGGATGGCGTTGGCCAGCGTCTGGACCATCGCGTCCTGGCCGATCAACTGATCGAAATTCTGCGGCCGGTATTTGCGCGCCAGGACGCGGTAAGCGGTGTCTTTGGGCTGCGGCGGCTCGCCGAGGTCGAGGAAGGAGTCGTCGGACATTGTCCGACTATCTAGGAAGCGGCGGCGGGTTTGTCGAAGCTGTTGTTGGCGCGCCGCGGCAAAGCCGCGGCGTCAGACGGGCCGCTGGCCCGCCGGCCGCGCTTGCGCGTCCTTCCGGCAGCTTTGCTGCCGTCGTGCGCGCTGCGCGGTGGGAGCCGGAACGACCCGTGGCGAAATCGTTGTGGCTGCTGCCTTCCGGCCCTGACCAGGTTGGCGACGACCACGTCCGCCCGACTCCCGCGCGCCATATGGCGGGGTCGGGCGGCGCTTTCAAGCCGTTACCAATGGACGCGCACGCGCTTGCAGGAACGATATTTGCGGCCGTGATGCCACCACGTCTTGCAGCGGGTGCGCCAGTGCCAGCCGCGCCTCCCCCGTTCGCGTGTAACCGTGGTGCGCGTCACGGTGCCGCGATCGTTGGTGGTGACCGTCGTAGTGCGGGAAGTCTGCGGCGCAGCGCTGGCTGCGGCTGGCAACATGATGACGGCGGCCAGAGCGGTGCCGGCAAGAATTGGCAATTTCATCAAGACTCTCCTCTCCATAACTTTCCGAACGCCCAAACGGTCGAATCCGTTGGCCGTTCCGTCGCCGAAATATCGTTACGAACCGGCCAGATTTTACGCTATCGCCCCTGCATGTTCTTCGCGTCCGGCGGAATGCGGACGGTGATCGAATCGAGATCTTCAAGCCAGATCTGGCACGCCAGGCGGCTATAGCGCGTCGCTCCAGCCGCCAGGTCGAGCATGTCCTCCTCTTCCTCGACCGCGGGCGGCAGCCTCGCGAAATCGGCGGCGTCGACGATCACATGGCAGGTCGAGCATGCCATTTGCCCTTCGCACGTCCCCTCAAGCGGCTCGCCGGCATTCTGCGCCACGTCGAGCAAGCGGTCGCCCGGCCGCGATTCAACGTCGCGCCGGGCGCCGTTTCGCTCGATGAAGGTCACGCGAGTCATGCCGCGATCCGCTGCGCGCGGGCGGCGGCGTCGATGCGGGTAAGCGCCTCAACGAGTTCCGCGTCGGTGGTGTAGCGGCCAAAGCCCACCCGGATGCTCGATTTCGTCTCGGCGTCGCTCAATCCGATCGCCCGAAGGACATGGCTCGGCCGCCCGGAGCCGCTGGCGCAGGCCGACCCGGCTGAGAAGGCGATGTCGCGCAGGTCGGACATCAGCCGCGCAACGTCGAGCCCGTCGCGACGAACGTTGAGGTTGCCGCAATAGCGGTGCTCGATCGATCCATTGACCGCCCAGTCGTCGCCGAGTGCGGCCAGCGCAGTTGACCAGAGCCGCTTGACGTGCAGCGCGTCGTCCCCTTGCTGCGCAGCCATCTGCGCAGCCGCCGCACCGAACCCGGCGCAGAGCGCCGGCGACAAGGTGCCGGACCGCCCGGCCGCTTCCTGCTGACCGCCATGAAGCAAGGGTGAGAGTGACACGCCGTCACGAATCCACAACGCGCCGATCCCCTTCGGACCATGAATTTTGTGCGCCGAGACCGCGATCAGGTCGCAGCCGCCGGGGATCGGTGCACGGCCGTAACCCTGCACCGCGTCGCACAGGAACGGCGCTCCCGCCGCGTGCGCCATCGCCGCCAGCTCGGCGATCGGCTGAATCACGCCGATCTCGTTATTGACCAGCATCGCCGCGACCAGCTTGACGCCCGGCCGGATCGCCGCCCGCGCCGCGTCGAGATCGACCAATCCGTCGCGCCGGACCGGCAGTATCGTCGCTTCCCCGACGGCCCCTACCGTATCGAGCACCGCGGCATGCTCGGTCGCCAGCGTGACGACCGGGCCGCCGGCGCCCTTGATCGCCCAGTTGAGCGCCTCGGTCGCGCCGCTCGTAAAGCTCACCGTCCCGCCGGTGGGCAACAGCGCGGCCACCTGTTCGCGTCCTACCTCCACCACCGCTTTCGCCGCACGGCCCGCGCGATGCGCCGAATGCGGGTTGGCGTGCTGGTCGCGCAGCCACGGCAGCATGGCGTCGAACGCCTCCGGCGCGAGCGGCGTCGTCGCCTGATAGTCGAGATAGGTCATGCCGCGCGCGCCCGGCCCGCGTCAATCTCGCGCCAGACCGCGATAAACGCGTCGAGATCCGCCTGCGTGGTAAACCTGCCGAAACTGACGCGAACGACTTCCTGCGAGGCGGTCTGGTCCCATCCCATCGCTGTCAGGACATGGCTCGGCTTCATGCTCCCGCTCGCGCACGCACTCCCCGCCGAGACGGCGATTCCGGCCATGTCTAGCCGGATCAGCTGCGTCGTCGCGGCGACACCGGGCATCCGGTACGATCCAATCGCCGGATGCCGCAACGCGCCGGAAAGCACAGGCTCACCACCGTATGACGTCATGGCGTCGTCGAGGTAGCGGCGCAGCCCAGCATAGCGCGCGACGCCCTCCGGCTCGGCCAGCGCCGCAGCGTAGCCGAGGATCGCGGGCATGTTCTCCGTTCCCGGCCGGTACCCCCGCTCCTGCCCGCCGGTCGGGTCGAGCGTCGCGAGATCGCGCACCAGCAGCGCCCCCACCCCGACCGGCCCGCCGCGCTTGTGCGCCGACAGCGCGACGAAATCGGCATGCCGCGCCACCTCGCGGTCCGCACCCGCCGGCATCTGCGCGGCATCGACCAGGACCAGATGACCGGCGGCATGCACGCGCTCGGCCAGCGCCGCGATCGGCTGACGCACGCCGGTCTCGCTATTGGCCCACTGGATCGCGACGACCGCCCGTCCCTCGCCAGCCATCGCCACGTCGAGCGCCTCGCCATCAACCAGCCCGTCCGCCCCAACCTTGACCAGTGCAATATCGTATGCCGCGCGCAGCACCGCATCATGCTCGACCGCGCTCGCCAGCCGCCACTCGACTGCACTTCGCGTCAACGCGATCGACAGCGATTCGCTCGCTCCGCTGGTGAACAGCACCTCGCCCGACCAGCCATAGGCCGCCGCGACCTGCCCCCGCGCCGTCTCCAGCGCCGCCTTCGCCGCGCGACCCTCGGCATGCGGCGACGACGGATTAGCCCAGCGCGCGAACCCTTCGGCCATCGCCTCGCGCGCCGCGGGCAGCAGCGGCGTCGTCGCGGCATGGTCGAGATAGATGCGGGTCGTCACAGGTCCGATTCGTTCCAATTGCGTCGTGGCATCCGCTGCCTATATAGCGCGCAACCTTTCCCGCCACACCGGCGGCGCATCTTAGTTCGTCAGGACACCATGCCCGAAGTAATTTTCCCCGGCCCCGAAGGCCGTCTCGAAGGCCGTTTCGCCCCCGGCCCCAAGCCCCGCGCACCAGTCGCGATGATCCTTCATCCGCACCCGCAGGCGATGGGCACGATGAACAACCGCATCGTGATGGAGCTCTACAAGACCTTCCAGCGCCGCGGGTTCGCGACCCTGCGCTTCAATTTTCGCGGCGTCGGCAAGAGCCAGGGCACGTTCGACAACGGCATCGGCGAGCTGAGCGACGCGGCGTCGGCGCTCGATTGGGTGCAGAGCTTCCACCCCGAGGCGTCGACCACGTGGATCGCCGGCGTCAGCTTCGGCGCGTGGATCGGCATGCAACTCCTGATGCGCCGCCCCGAAATCCGCGGCTTCATCTCGATCGCGCCGCCCGCGAACCTCTACGACTTCACCTTCCTCGCGCCGTGCCCGGCAAGCGGCATCCTGATCGCCGGAGAGAATGACGAAGTGGCGACCCCGGTCGCGATCCAGAAGCTCGTCGACAAGCTCCGCACCCAGCGCCACATCACGATCCACCACGACACGATCCCGAAGGCGAATCACTTCTTCGAGCATGAGATGGGGGAGCTGATGGCGAGCGTGGATAAGTATCTGGATATGCGGCTCGACCCCAACTCACCGATCCGGTGAGTTCAGAGCAGCGATTAGCGCCAGCTAATCACGTCGCGATGTCGAGCCGGCCGGCGGCGCTTCAGCGCCGTCCGACGACATGGGCCTCGCCCATGTCGGCTGTTTCGAGAACGTTAAACCCCTTCCGAGGAATCAGACAGCGAACGATATTTGATGGCTGTCCGTGTTCACACCATGTCTCTTAGCAGTTTCAATAAGCTGGACTGTCCAATAACCTTCAAATGCAACTCCTGACCGTTGAAGTCGGGCAAGGAGGATACAGGCGCGAGCCACGCTTCGCGTGACCGTCATCCTAAAATCTTGAGTTGCGTTAACAGAATTGAGGTAGCCTTCCATTCTGTTGGCGTAGGTTATGACGTAGATCATCGCCATTTGCTCGACCGACGAGTAGTCAGCCATTTGGGACACGACCTCAAAACCATCCGTTCCGACATCGTACGGGAGTCTTGCTTCTAGAAAGCTCTCAGCCATTTGATGAGCTTCGGCTGTCCTACGGCCTTCATTCACGGCGCGGTACCCGGCTGCCATTTTGCTCAAAAATGACATTTCGCCCTCTCAAATAGCCATCACTGTCGAGCGGCAATAAGCATCGGTTGTTAAGTTCTGGTTCGAACTACAACGTCCAGATCACCACATTCCCCACCAGCACGAGCGCCATCACCACCATCAGCAAGCCCTTGGTCCGCGTGTCCGGCCGCAGCGCCAGCCTGACCCCGAAGAACCCCAGGATGAACGCCGCGATCATCGCGATCGCGGGGGCGGCTTGTTCGAGGCCGGTCATGCCTTCGCCCCGGGACTCGACCGGCATGAACACCCATCAAACAATAACGCCACCCCGGCGAACGCCGGGGTCCAGTATCGGGCCGCTCGCAACTGGACCCTGGCCTTCGCCGGGGTGGCGGCTATTTCGCCTGCGGTCATACCCTTCCCCGTTCGTGCTGAGCTTGTCGAAGCACCGTCTTTCTTCTTTCAGGTTTCAAGTAAGGACAGCCCTTCGACAAGCTCAGGGCGAACGGTTTCCGGGGCGATGGCGGCCGCGTAAGCATCCACGTCGACATTCCCCCCCG
>JAFEEZ010000315.1 GCA_018240825.1 Pseudomonadota bacterium
AAGGTCGCCAAGTTCCGCCGTGCGATCAAGGCGAGCAGGCTCGCGCCGTCGGCGATCCTGTCGATCGGCGACGAAACCCGCGACATCGACGCGGCCCGCGCGGTCGGGATCGGCGCCGGCGCGGTTCTGTGGGGCTATGCCAATCCGGAAACATTGATCTCGATGGTCCCCGACCAGACGTTCGCCAGGCCGGACGACATCGTTACATACCTGATCCGATGAACCCCCGCTTCCGGTTCACCATCCACGCCACCGACGGCCGCGCGCGCACCGGCGAGATCGCGATGCGGCGCGGCGTCATCCGCACGCCGGCGTTCATGCCGGTCGGGACCGCGGCGACGGTCAAGGCGATGAAGCCCGCCGATGTGCGCGCGTCGGGCGCCGACATCATTCTCGGCAACACCTATCACCTGATGCTGCGGCCGACTGCGGAACGTGTCGCGCGCCTCGGCGGCCTTCACGCCTTCATGGGCTGGGAGCGGCCGATCCTGACCGACAGCGGCGGGTATCAGGTGATGAGCCTGTCCGAACTGACCAAGCGCGACGAGAACGGCGTCGAGTTCAAGAGCCACCTCGACGGCACGCGACACCTGATGAGCCCCGAACGGTCGATGGAGATCCAGCGGCTGTTGGGGTCGGACATCGTGATGGCGTTCGACGAGCTGGTGCCGACCACATCGACCAGGGAGGTGCAGGCGGCGGCGATGGCGCGATCGATGCGCTGGGCGAAGCGATCGCGCGACGCGTTTCTGGCCGGCGGTGCGCATGCCGACAATGCCGCGCAGTTCGGCATCCAGCAGGGCGCGCTCGATGAGGAATTGCGCGGGCAAAGCGCGGCGGCGCTGACGGGGATCGGGTTCGACGGCTATGCGATCGGCGGCCTCGCGGTGGGCGAGGGGCAGGCGGCGATGTTCGGCTGCCTCGACTTCGCATCAGGCCAGCTTCCCGCCGACAAACCCCGCTACCTGATGGGGGTGGGCAAGCCCGACGACATCGTCGGCGCGGTCGAGCGCGGCGTCGATATGTTCGATTGCGTGCTGCCGACGCGCAGCGGCCGGACGGGGCAGGCCTTCACGCGCACCGGGCCGATCAACATCCGCAACGCCAGGTTCGCGGAGGATCGCTTGCCCCTCGATCCCGAGTGCGGCTGCCCGGTCTGCGCGACATGGGAGCGCGCGTACCTCCACCACCTCGTCCGCGCCGGCGAAATCCTTGGCGCGATGCTGATGACCGAGCACAACCTTTATTTCTATCAGGCGTTGATGGCCGACCTGCGCGCGGCGATCATCGCGGGTGAGCTGAACGCATTTGCGGCGCGATTCCGGGCGCGCTACGGAAGCGGCAAGGAGAGTTAGGCGTGAGCGACGATACCAAGGAATTCGGGCCTGAGGAAAACGAAATCATGCGCGCCGCGCGCGAGGCGAAGGCGCGCCAGATCGCGGCGGAAAACACGCCAGAGCCCGCGACGCTGAGCAAATGGGGGATCGCCGCGATCGGCGCCGGGGTTGGGTCGGCGGCGGTTGCCGCGGCGGTGCTGTATGCCAACCGGAACAAGCGAAAGAGCTGACCTGCTTCGCCTGATCGCCGAGGCGTATCGCTGGCAGCGGCGGTTGGGGCACGAGGTCGTCGAACTCGGCCATTGCGGGATCGTCGCCGACTCGGCGCACCCCGATCTGTGGGACGCCAATCATGCCGACAACGTGACCGCCGAAAGCGACGCGGAGATCGATGCGGTGCTCGCGGCGATGGATGCGCATCTCGGCCATAGCGATTCGCGCGTGGTGCATACCGACGTGTTCACGCCGGAGCGCTTCATTGCGAGATTGGCTCACGAAGGATTCGCCGAACGCCCGGTCGTCGTGCAGATGACGTGCGACCGGCTCGAGCCGACGAGGAGCGCGCAAGTGACCCTTGTCGAGGTGATCGAGCAGCGCGAATGGGACGTGCTGGCCGACCTGGTCGCGGTGGACGTCCGCGAAGGCAAGCGAACCGGCGGGCTCGATCTCGATCTCGATTTCGTGCGGGGGATGGTCGCCAACTACCGGCGCAAGACGCCAGGCTATCGCTTCTTCCTGGCGGTGCGCGACGGGCAGGCGCTGGCCTATGGCGCAATGGCGATCGCGCCCAATCGGATGGGGATGATCGAGGACCTTTTCGCGCTGCCATCGGCGCGGCGCCAGGGCATCGCCTCGACCCTGATCGCGAATTTCCACCGCGACCTACGCGCGGCAGGATGCGACCGGGTGTTCCTCGGCGCGGTGGCGGCGGAGGACGCGAAGGCGCTTTATTACAAGCTGGGGTTCCGTCCGGCGATGTTGACGCGATGCTGGGTGAGGCAAGTCGCTGCGGGCGATTGACTCGCGCCGTCTTGCCGCGACACAACACTTCATCCTTCACTCCCCACCGGAGACCTGAATGCGCCTTTCCCGTGCCGCCCTGTTGATGGGCGTTGCCCTATTGCCTCTCACCGCGACCGCCGCGCCGAAGAAGGCCCCGCCGCGCACGCCCGCACTCGCCGCGACCGTCAAGCCGATCGCCTACACCACGCGCACGCTCGCCAATGGTCTCCGCGTCTACGCGATCCGCGACACCAAGACCGCGAACGTTTCGGTTCAGGTCTGGTATAATGTCGGGTCGAAGGACGATCCCAAGGGCAAGTCGGGCTTCGCGCACATGTTCGAGCATCTGATGTTCAAGGCGACGCGCAACCTGAGAGCGGAGAATTTCGACCGGCTGACGGAGGATGTCGGCGGTTACAACAACGCATCGACGAACGACGATTACACCAATTATTACGAAGTGGTCCCGGCCAACCATTTGCAGCGGCTGCTGTTCGCGGAGGCCGACCGCATGGCGTCGCTGGTGGTCGAGCCAGTCAGCTACGCCTCGGAGCGCGACGTGGTGAAGGAGGAGCTGCGGCTGCGCACGCTCGCGACGCCGTACGGCAAGCTCTATTCGATCTATTACCCCGAGATCAGCTACAAGGTGCACCCCTATGCGCGGCCGGGCATCGGCAGCCTCGACAATCTGGAGGCGGCGACGATCGACGATGTGCGCGCGTTCCACGCCACTTACTATCGCCCCGACAATGCCGTGCTGGTCGTCGCGGGCAATTTCGACCCCGCCCAACTCGATAAATGGGTCGATCAGTATTTCGCTGGGATCAAGAAGCCCGACCGTCCTATCCCGCGCGTGACGGTGACCGAGCCCGAGCGGACCAGGGCCGAGAATTACACCGTCTATGAGCCCAACACGCCGTTGCCCGCGGTGCTGATCAGCTATCCGGTCCCGCCCGACAACAACGCCGACATTCCGGCGCTGACCGTGCTCGACGCGATCCTGTCGCGCGGCGATTCGTCGCGGCTGTACCAGGACCTCGTTTATCGCGATCAGCTCGCGCAGTCGGCCAACACCTTCCTCGACACGAAACAGGACATGGGAAATTTTGTCGTCGTCGCGGTGATGGCCGATGGCAAGAATGTCGCCGATGGCGAAAAGGCCTTGCGGAGCGAGGTCGCGCGCGTGCGTGATGGGCTGGTGACGCCCGCCGAGCTGGCGCGCGCCAAGAACCAGTTGCTGACCGCGACGATCGAGAGCCGCGAGACCGCGGACGGCAAGGCGTCGACCATCGCGCGGTCCGTCATCATCGACGGCGATCCGGCGGCGGCCGACAAGCAGCTCGCCGCGATCGCCCGCGTGACCCCGGCCGACATCCAGCGCGTTGCGCGGCGCTACCTCACCGACAACCGCTCGGCCGCGATCCGCTACATGCCCGCCGAAATGGCGAACGGCGCGAAGGGCGACGTCATCGGTGTTCCGAAGACGGTCGAGGTTGCCGACCTGACCGCGCCCGCCAACATCGAAATCGTCACCCCCGCGAGCGACACCGACCGCGTCCTCCCGCCCGACCCCGCCAAGCCGGTGGTGGCGGCGCTGCCCGCGCCGGTGACGATGAAGCTTGCCAACGGCATGACCGTGGTCGTGGTCGAGAAGCATGACCTGCCGCTGGTCACCGCGTCGATCGTCGCGAACGGCGGCGGTGCGGCCGATCCCGCCGACCGCGCCGGGCTCAACAACCTGACCGCCGACCTGATGACCAAGGGCACTCGGACGCGGTCGGCCACGCAGATCGCCAACGAGGTCGAGAAACTTGGCGGGTCGATCCAGTCGGGCGCCGGATGGGATTCGGCCGAAGTGTCGCTGGAGGTGAAGTCCGACCAGATCGCGCCGGCGATGGCCGTGCTCGCCGACGTAACGCGCAACCCGGTGTTCGCCATCGATGAGCTTGAGCGCGACCGCGCGCAGACGATCGACGGCGTCCAGGTCCAGCTCAAGAATCCCGCGAAGCTTGCGAGCCTGACGGCCGCGCGCATCGTGATGAACTATGGCTCTTACGGTCACCCCCTGGCGGGCACGCCCGCGTCGTTAAAGGCGATCACGCGGACCGATGTGCGGCGCGCCTACGCACAGACCTGGCGGCCGGGGGCGGCCACGCTGATTCTGGTCGGCGACATCACGCCTGCGCGGGCGAAGATGTTGGCCGACACAAATTTCGGCTCGTGGCGCGGGCCGTCGATCATCGAAACCCAGCGCATCGCCATGCCTGCGCCGGCGGCGCCGCGGGTCGTCGTTGTCGACATGCCCAATGCCGGGCAGGCGGGCGTCGTCGTCGCGCGGCCCGGGATCGCGCGGAGCGACCCCGATTTCTACGCCGCGTCGGTCGCCAATGCGACGCTCGGGGTAGGTTTCTCGTCGCGGCTCAACCAGGAAATCCGCATCAAGCGCGGGCTGGCCTACGGTGCGGGCAGCGGACTCGCCGCGCGGCGTCAGCCGGGCTATGTCGCCGCCAACACCCAGACCAAGAATCCTTCCGCGCCCGAAGTCGTCGGGCTGATCATCGACACGATGCGCGGCATGGGATCGGCGCCGGTGCCCGCGGGCGAACTCGCGTCGCGCAAGGCCGTGCTGATCGGCGATTTCGGTCGCGAGACGGAGACGACCAGCGGGATCGCCAATATCCTGGGCGATTACGTGATCGAGAACGTGCCGCTGTCCGAGCTAAAGGCGTTCACGCCCAGGATCGACGGCGTGGACGCGGCGGCCGTGCAGCGAATCTCGCAACAACTGCTCGACCCGACCGGTGCAAGCGTCGTCGTGGTCGGCGACGCCAGGCTGTTCATCGACGGCCTGCGCAGGAAATATCCGGGCGTCGAGGTGATACCGGCGGACAAGCTGAACCTGGACAGCCCGGCGTTAAGGTGATGCGCCGCCCCGGCGAAGGCCGGGGCCGCTGCGTTGCTGCGATTCGGCCGGCGGCCCGGGCCTTCCCGGCGACGAAGCATTACCGCGCGGACGGCAGCCAGCCGAGGTCGAGACCCTCGTAGCGGTCGACATAGTTCGCCGCCCGGATCAGCGCGCGTTCGTTGATGAAGGTGACGTGGCCGTTCGACCGCGCGATCAGCCCTTCCTCCTCGATCTGACGAAGCATGCGGTTGACGTGCACCGCGGTCAGCCCGGTGGCGTCGCCGATTTCTTCCTGCGTCAGCCCGAGGGTGAAGGTGTCGCCGATCGACTTGTCCATCATCCGCAAACGGTTTCGCATGTCGATCAGCACCGCCGCCACGCGCGCCTTTGCCGACGTGCGCCCCAGCGCCGCGAGCCGGTCGGTCAACGCCGTGCGTTCGATCTGGCCATAGACCATCATCAGCGCTCCGAGCCGGGGGTGCACACCGATCACTTCGCTCAACATCGCCCGCTCGAATGGGCACACCACGCTGTCGGACAAGGCGGTGAGCGTTTCGGGGGCTTCGCGATACGCGAGGCTCGACAATCCGATCATGTCCCCCGGAAACAGGAAGCGGAGGATCTGGCGGCTGCCGTCGTCGAGCAGCATCGACGACATCATCACGCCTTTCCTGAGGATGAAGAGATCGCCGACGCGGTCGTTCTCGCGCTGGATCGCCGCGCCGCGCCGGACCGGACGCTCGCGTTCCTCCAGCCTTTCCAAGGCGCTGTGTTCTGCCGGGGTGATCGCGACAAGATCGCCCAAACGCTCGGCAAAGCAACTACCTGACACGCTAAACTGCCCCCGCGACGTTCGACGACACAAAGCAGGGCGCGGGCGGATGCGCATTAAAGTCGATCAAGGGTCGTTGCGAAGCCGTTGCAATACGCCGCTGCTTGCGCGCGCGGCCCGGGGCGATAGATACCGATTATGGACCGTATCCTCATTCGCGGCGGCAACCGCCTGTCGGGCAAGCTGCCGATTTCCGGCGCGAAGAATTCGGCGCTGACGCTGATGCCGTGCGCGCTTTTGACCGAAGAGCCGGTGACGTTGCGCAATTTGCCCCGGCTCGCCGACGTCGACAGCTTCGGGCATCTGCTCAACCAGCTCGGCGCATCGACCGAGATCGAGGGTGCGCGGCCCTCGGACTTCGGCCGCGTGATGACGATGCGCGCGGGGCGGCTGACCTCGACCGAGGCGCCCTATGATATCGTGCGCAAGATGCGCGCGTCGATCCTGGTGCTCGGCCCGCTGGTGGCGCGCGCGGGCGAAGCGACGGTGTCGCTGCCCGGCGGCTGTTCGATCGGCAACCGTCCGATCGACCTTCACCTGAAGGCGCTCGAAGCGATGGGCGCGGAAATCGAGATCGCCGCCGGCTATGTAAGGGCGACCGCGCCGGGCGGCCGCTTGCCCGGCGGGCGCGTGGCGTTTCCGATCGTGTCGGTCGGCGCGACCGAAAATGCGGTGATGGCCGCCGTGCTGGCCAAGGGCGGCACGGTGATCGAGAACGCCGCGCGCGAGCCGGAAATCGTCGATCTGTGCAATCTGCTGCTCGCAATGGGCGCGTCGATTTCGGGGGTGGGGACCGAGACGCTGGAGATCGAGGGCGTCGAGCGGCTGCACGGCGCGACCTATCGCGTGATGCCCGACCGCATCGAGGCGGGCAGCTATGCCTGCGCCGCTGCGATCACCGGCGGGGCGGTCGAACTGGCCGGCGTCAAGGGCGACGACATGCGCGCGACGATCGCGGCGTTGGTCGACGCCGGGGTCACGGTCGAGGAGAAGGGCCATTCGCTCCACGTCTCGTCCGACGGCAAGTTGAAGCCGCTGACGCTGTCGACCGCGCCGTTCCCGGGATTCGCCACCGACATGCAGGCGCAATTCATGGCGATGCTGTGCAAGGCGGATGGCGCGAGCGTGCTGACCGAGACGATCTTCGAGAACCGCTATATGCACGTGCCGGAGCTCGCCCGGATGGGCGCGGACATTCAGGTCCGCGGGCGGACCGCGGTGGTGCGCGGGGTCGACCGGATGGTCGGCGCGCCGGTGATGGCGACCGACCTGCGCGCGTCGATGAGCCTGATCATCGCGGGGCTGATCGCCGAGGGCGAGACGCAGGTGAACCGCGTCTATCACCTCGACCGTGGTTATGAGCGGTTGGAGGAGAAATTGCAGGCGGTCGGCGCGGATATCGAGCGCGTCGGCGACGGTTGATGCCCGCGCGGGGGGCGACAAGCACATTGGCGGATCGGCAGGCGATCTGGGCGTTCGCGCTCGGTTGTGTTGCGGTCACCATCGGAGTGCTGATGCACCTCCCCATGTTCATGATGGGCCGGATGATGCATTTCCGGCTGGCAGGGATGGCGATGGGCTGGGACATGGTCGCCGGCATGGGGCTGATCATCGCCGGGATCGGCGTCGCCGCCTATGGCCTGCTCCCGCGCAATATCGCCGGCCAGCGCACCGCCGCCCAGACAATCGAGATTTCGGCGCCCGAGGACGCTGCGCTCGGCTGGCCGCACTGGCGGCTGATGCTGGTGCTGGTCGTCGCGTTGATCATCGACGTGATGAAGCCCGCGTCGCTCGGCTTCACGATCCCCGGCATGGTGAGCGAATATGCCGTGCCAAAGGCGACCGCGTCGCTGGTGCCGTTCGCCGCGTTGATCGGCACCGTCGCCGGATCGGTCTTGTGGGGCGTGATCGCCGATATTTACGGCCGCAAGGCGTCGATCCTGCTGTCCGCGGTGATGTTCGTCGGCACATCGATTTGCGGCGCGATGCCGAGCCTCGCCTGGAATGTCGGCATGTGCTTCATGATGGGCGCGGCGGCGGGCGGGATGCTGCCGGTGACTTACGCCCTGCTCGCGGAGATGATGCCCAACCGCCACCGCGGCTGGAGCCTGGTGCTGGTCGGCGGACTGGGTGCGGTCGGCGGTTACTTCGCGGCGAGCGGGTTATCGGCGTTGCTCCAGCCGGTGTTCGGGTGGCGCATATTGTGGCTGCTCAATCTGCCGACCGGGCTGACATTGGTGCTGTTCGCGGGCTTGATTCCCGAATCAGCCAAATTCCTGCTGGCGCGGGGTCGCGAGGCCGAAG
>JAFEEZ010000316.1 GCA_018240825.1 Pseudomonadota bacterium
AGATGCACATCATCGCGAAAGCCGCCTCCCCCTCGATCTCGTGGCGCAACACGATGTTCCACATCGTCGCTCACGCCGGCTTCTGCCGCAGCTACAACCCCGGCAACGGCGGCTGGCACCGGGTGCTCGTCCTCGGGACGCGGGACGACATCGACATGGCGCTCTCCACTTTCCTCTCCGTGGTCGCCACGTTCGAGCGGATCGCCGACGAGCGCAGCCGCACTGAGGCGTACGGCCACCGCGGGGCGTGGAAGCGGAGCTTCCTCCTCGGCGCCGCAGCCGGCCTCCGGTCCGCCCTCCGCGCCGCGGTCCAGGACGAGGCGGCCGCCGACGCCGCGGTCAACGCGCTCGTGGTGGTCAAGGGCCAGGAGCTCTTGGCGGCCGAGCGCGAGCAGGTCGGGCCGCTCGGGAAGAAAGGCAACGCGTTCGAGACGCAGAACGCGTCGGCATACCGGAAGGGCTACAAGCAGGGCGCCGCCTGGAGCAGCCAGCGGGCGCTCCAGGCGTGAGGCGACCGGCGGGGCGCTCAGCGATGGGCGCCCCGCCCCAGGAGGCGATGATGCGAACCGGCACGGTGGCCGACGTCCAGAAGGTGCTCACGTTCGGCCCAGGCGGCCCCGAGACGCAGGTGCTCGCCGTGCTCCACATGACCGATGGCTTCATCGTCGAGGCGGAGATCGCGGACGGCGACATCGCGCAGGCGATCGTCCTCGTCCTCAACCGGATCCCGGTCGAGTTCGACGGGGAGAGCCTCCAGGCCCTTGGCTGACCGCCTCGCGGCGTGGTATGCTTCCACCATTGGTGAGGGAGACATCATGGCGTACGACGACCCGGTCACACAGAAGCAGCTCGGCTACATCCTCAACCTCGCAGAGCACGCGATCCCCGACTGGAGCGACGAGGGCGACCTCGATGCGCTGGTCGTCCCCGTCTACGGGAAGCGGGCCAGGGACTTGAACCGGGGCCAGGCCTCGATGCTGATCGACGACCTCAAGTGGGAGATCGGTGAGCTCGAGTCGGAGCCGGACGCCCCCTCCATTTTCGCGTCGCGCCGCCGCTAGGCGCTGGACAACCGCCTCCCAAGGTGGTATACTAACACCATCTGGAGCAGGGGGCTCCATGATGAAGGAAGGAGCGATGAGCATGCCGAACCCGAAGCACCAGCAGGCGCTCGAGTCTGCGAAGTACCGGAAGAAAGAGGTGGAGCGGCGGTTCACCCAGGTGAAGAGGGAGCTCGAGGAGGCGACGCAGGAGCTTGAGCTCTACGAAGACGTCGTCAAGGTCGAGCAGGCCCGGCAGATGAAGATGTCGGAGCTCACGGTCACGCGCCCTGGAGTCTGGACCGAGGTCCCCGGCTTCAAGCATGCGGCGGTCGACACGATCCCGGCGCCCCATGTCGTCAACGGCATCGCGTTCCGCCCCGCGGTCCCGCTCCCCTGGCCCCAGGGCGCCGAGTACACCACGATGGCGCTGGCGACGACGCTCACCTGGTGGACGGCGCAGGACACGATGATGGTGCAGGACGGGGAGCTCCGGCCGGTCAGCGCGCGAGTCCTCTATGAGCTGTGCCATGCGCTCGCCGAGGGCGGGGCTATCAAGACCAAGCTCTACGGGAACGACGGAGCCAAGATCCCGTTCGGTGGGCGCGAGGGCTTGGCCATCGGGACCCTGTACACCGTCTACGCCAATGCGCCGGAGCGCCTCCGCCACGATGTGTTCCGGGACGCCGCCGCGCTCTGGCGCTCCGAGAACCGGCGGGGCTTCCCCAAGGTCGACCAGTTCGAGGCGGCGCTACGGCGCTGCGGGGGCGCCGCGTGGCTTCGCGACGAGGCGGCCAAATGACGGTCGTCATCTTCGATGGCCCCGAGGCGGCGGGGAAGACGACGCTCATCGACCAGCTGCAACGAGCCAGCGACGTGCCGGTCGCCAGGGTCCGGCGGTGGGGGCCGGTCGACTCATGGGAGGCGTACATCGACCCCCTCAACGAGGACCTCGCGACCGAGGGCTGGGTGGTCTGGGACCGGGGGTGGGCCGCCGAGGTCGCGTACAACGACCTCCTCAAGCGAGGCCGCGACGTCAAGGAGTGGAACCTCCACTGGCAGCTCGAGATCCCGCTGATGCGAGCCGGTGGGCTGATGGTGATGGTCCTCGCCCCGGTGGCGGAGCTCGCCGCGCGGCGGCACCTCCGGCTCCAGCGCGGAGATGGGCACGATGACCTCCCGGTCGACCCCCACCCCGAGCGGCGGCGCTTCCTCCATTATGCACAAGACCACGGCTGGCTGATCGTCCACAGCGACCGGCCGGTGAGCCAAGCCGTCGAGACCGTCAAGCGCGTGGTGAAGACCAGGCGGTCATGGTGATGGGCAGCCTCTCCCCGGAGCAGGCGTTCACTCTCGGCAAGGAGATGGCGGCGTTCCACCTCGCGGTTCGCGATGAGCGGGTGCGGCAGATCGCCAAATGGGGCGAGCCGTCGTACGACCCGCTGTACTGGGGAGGCATCCTCGGAGAGGAGGTCGGAGAGGTCCACATGGCGGTCATGGCGCTTGACCGCGCAGAGCGAGCGGGCACCCTGGCCCAAGTCCGGGAGGAGCTCGTGCAGGTGTCGGCGGTGTGCGCGGCGTGGGTCGCAAGCATCGACCGGACGATGAGAGAGGCAGAGAATGAGCAAGTTTGAGCAGGCGACGAGCGAGACGCTGGAAGAGACCGTTGAGGAGCCGGCGGCGTTCGTCCCCCGGGTGGTCTTCACCTCCGACGCCAAGATCGACCTGGCGAAGATGGAGATCCCCCTCCTCCGGCTGGCGCAGGGGATGACGTCGGAGGTCACCACGCGGAAGGCGTCGATCGGCCAGTTCGTCGTCACCGGCTTCCCGGCCGTGGACGAGGTCGAGATCGTGCCGTTCGGGGCCCAGAAGATCCGCGCCTACAAGCCGGACCAGCAGTCGGCCCCGCTCTGCACCGCGCCGACCGGCGAGTTCGGGATCGGGAACCCGGGCGGCGAGTGCGCCCTCTGCCCCCTCTCCAAGTGGGGCCCCAAAGACCCGAAGACCGGGAAGAGCACGCCGCCCCGGTGCACTGAGGCGATCATGATGCGGGGCTACTCGCTGACGCACCGGGCGCTCGTGGACTTCCAGTTCGGAGGGCGGCGAGCCAGCAAGGGCGTGTTCGTCCAGCAGCAGGG
>JAFEEZ010000317.1 GCA_018240825.1 Pseudomonadota bacterium
CAACGCGCGCCTCATGCGTAATAATCCTCGACGATGTGCACCCGCCCCCGCCGCACCCGCCCGATCAGTGAAAGCGCCCCACCCAGCGCGACCATCGCCCCGCCGAGCCAGATAAAGGTCACAAACGGCTTCCACCACAGCCGAAGCTGATAGCCGCCGCCCGGGTCGGGCTGGCCGAGCACGGTGTAGAGCTGGCCGTCGAGCTTGGTCGCGATGGCGGATTCGGTGGTGTTGGTCGGCGGATCGGAGAAATAGCGCGCTTGCGGCGACAGGATGAACGGCGCGCCGTCCTGTCCGCGCGTAATGCTGAGGTCGGCGGCGATCGCCGACCAGTTCGGACCGATCACCGGCCGCAATCCCTTCAGCCGCACCCAATACGGCCCGACCGCATGCGGCTCGCCGATCCTAGCGACGACCAGGGTTTCCCTGGTGAACGCGCTGTCGCTCGCCATCCCCGCCAGGCTGACCGCGATGCCCAGATGCGCGATCGCCATGCCCCAAGTGAACAGCGGCGTACGGCGCAGAGTGCGCCCCCACAACGGCGCGACGCTCGCCACCGCCAGCCCCGCGGCCAGTATGAGCCCGAGCAACGGCAGCACCCCGATCCCCCCGGCGCCCGGCGCCGCGACGATCAACGCCGCGCCGAACCCCGCGACCGGCCATGTCATCCGCTTCAGCAGTGCGTTCGCCTGATCGCGCCGCCAGCGCAGCAACGGCCCGCCAGCCATGAACACGACCAGCGCCAGCGCGATCGGCCCGGTCGTCTTGTCGAAGAACGGCTTGCCGACCGACAATTGCACGCCGAATGCGGCGGCGAGGATCGGATAGAGCGTTCCGATCAGCACGATCCCCAGTATTACCGACAGCAGCAGATTGTTGACCACCAACGCGCCTTCACGGCTCAGCGGCGCGAACACATTGCCCTGCCGCACCGTGCCGATCCGTACGGCGAACAGCGCGAGCGCCCCTCCGATATAGATCGCCAGCAACGCGAGAATGAACGCCCCGCGCTCCGGATCGACGGCAAAGGCGTGAACGCTGGTCAGGATGCCCGAGCGGACCAGGAACGTGCCGATCATGCTCATCGAAAAGGCGACCACCGCCAGCATGATCGTCCACGCCCGCAACCCGTCGCGGGTCGCCAGCACGCTCACCGAATGGAGCAACGCGGTCGCCGCCAGCCATGGCATCAGGCTGGCATTCTCGACCGGGTCCCAGAACCACCATCCGCCCCAGCCGAGTTCGTAATAGGCCCAGTAACTGCCCGCGGTGATGCCCAGCGTCAGGAATACCCACGCGCCCAGCACCCACGGCCGCATCGCCCGCGCGAACGCCGGGCCGACCTCGCGCGTCACCAGCGCGCCGACCGCGAACGAAAAGGCGACCGAAATCCCGACATAGCCGACGTAAAGCGTCGGCGGGTGAAACGCCAGGCCGGGGTCCTGCAGCAGCGGGTTGAGCCCGTCGCCATCGGCCGGCGCCGGAAAGACGCGCGCGAACGGGTTGGAGGCAACCAGCAGGAACGCGTAAAACCCCGTCGCAATCAGCGCCTGCGCCCCGATCG
This sequence comes from Pseudomonadota bacterium, assembly GCA_018240825.1. Taxonomy (GTDB): domain Bacteria; phylum Pseudomonadota; class Alphaproteobacteria; order Sphingomonadales; family Sphingomonadaceae; genus Sphingomonas. The sequence goes on from JAFEEZ010000317.1 coordinate 1,565, forward strand.
TCGCCGCCAGCGTCCGCTGATCGAGCCGCCGCTCGAACACCGCCACCGCCGCGCCCGCCAGCCCCAGGATCGTGACCCAGAGCAGCATCGAGCCCTCATGGTTCCCCCACGCGCCCGCCAGCTTGTAGAGCATCGGTTTGGCCGAATGGCTGTTCTCGACCACCAGCTTCACCGACATGTCCGACCGTGCGAACACCAGGATGAGGCACAGCATCGCCAGCGCGACGAGGAACCCCTGCGCGATCGCGACCGGGCGGACGGCCCGCACCATCTCGTCGCGCCCGCTATGAACCACGTTCGCCGCCAGCAACAGCTGCAACGCCGCCATCGCCGCCGCCAGCCACAAGGCGGCAAGCCCCGCCTCCGCGATCATTGCTTCAGCGACTTGGTTTCGTGCAGCTTGCCCGCGAGTTCGGGCGGCTGATATTTCTCGTCGTGTTTGGCGAGCAGGTTGGTCGCGACGAAGCTCCCGTCGGGCCGGAACCGCCCCTCGGCGACCACGCCCGAATTCTCGCGGAACAGGTCAGGCGCGATGCCCTTGAACGTCACCGGGGTCGTCGCGATCCCGTCGGTCACGACGAATCGCATCGTCACGCCGTCCGGCGCCTTCCGGATCGACCCGCCTTGCACCAGCCCGCCCAGCCGCACCGCGCGGCCTAGCGGCAGGCCCTGCTTCTTCACGTCGCCGGGCGCGTAGAAGAACGCCGCCTGGTCCTTGAGCGCCGACAGCGCCAGTCCGCTGGCGCCCGCCACCGCGAGCACCGCCAGCCCGGCTAGCCACATCCGTTGATGTTTTGGCTTCACTGGTCGTCACGCTCCGCGGCGCGCATCGCCCGCCAACTGGCGAACGCCAGCCCCGCCGTCGCCACCAACGTCAGCGCGTAGGCCGCCGTCACGAAGGCCCAATGATTCATGCCGCCATCCTGCGCAGCCGCGCCTCGCGCTTCTCGCGCGCGAGCATCGCCCGCATTCGCATCAGCACGACGGCGGCGAAGATGAAGCTGAACCCGCTCAACGTGAACCATAACGGCCACAGCATCGACGGCGCGATGGTCGCGCTGGTCAGCCCGATCGACTGTCCCTGATGCAGCGTGTTCCACCATACCACCGAATAGCGGATGATCGGCAACAGCACGGCGCCAGCGACGCCATAGATCGCCGGCACGCGCCCATCCCCGCCCTGCTCGGCGTCGGCGCGGGCGAGCGCCATGTACGCGAGATAGACGAAGAACAGCAGCAGCATCGACGTCAGCCGGCCGTCCCATTGCCACCACGGCCCCCAGGTCGGCCGCCCCCAGATCGATCCGGTGGCGAGACACAGAAACGCGAACAGTGCGCCCGGCAGGGCGATCGCCCGCGCCGCCACCCGCGCCAGCGGATGCCGCCAGACGAGATAGACGATGCTCGACACGGCGACGCCGGTCCACCCGCCCATGCCGAGCCAGGCTGTCGGTACGTGGATATAGAGGATGCGAACGGATTCGCCCTGGAGGTAATCGGGCGGCGTCAGCGTCAGCCCCGCCCAGCACCCGAACAACGCCAGCACGATCCCCGGCAGCAACAATGCTGGCGTCAACGGCCTGGCGAGCCGCAGGAAACGCGCAGGATTGGCGAGGGCGTGGAGACTGGGCACGATCGGATGCCGATAGGGCAAGATTTGCGCGGCGTCATCACCGATACACGCCGAAACGTTCCTTCCAACCAATGTCGGATTTCGCTTGTCAGATGTTTGTCGATGGCCGGGCCGTCTTCAGCGAATGTCCGTCCTGCGGGACAGGTGAGGCCGGCGAATGTTCACAAAATGTCGTTCCTCAGTGCGGACATTCGCGCTTCAACCCCGTCCGATCAGCCGCCGCGCGATCGAATCCGCCACGTCGGACGACGGCGCCCCGGTGCGGTCGCTTTCATCCCAAACCTCGACCAGCCGCTCGGGGATACGCGCGATCCGCGCCTCGACCTCGGCCTGATCGCCCTGCCCCAGATATTCGAGTCCGACATTGATGATGCCGCCGGCGTTGATCACATAGTCGGGCGCGTACAGGATACCGCGCGCGTGGAGCCGGGCGCCATCCTCACGAGTCGCGAGCTGGTTGTTCGCGCCACCGGCGATCACCTTCGTACGAAGCGCCGCGATCGACTGTTCGGTCAGGATCGCGCCGAGCGCGTTCGGGCTGACGATGTCGGCCTCAAGGCTCAGGATAGCACCGGTCGCGACGGAATCCGCGCCGAGTTCGGCCGCCAGCCCCCTGGCGCGATCGGCGTTGACGTCGGCCAGCGTCAGCTTCGCGCCGTCCTTCGCCAGCAGTCTGGCCAGCCCGCCCCCGACGCTGCCGACACCCTGAATCGCGACATGGACGCCCGCCATGGAATCGGCTCCCAGCCCACGCTTCGCCGCCGCCTTGACGCCCTGATAGACGCCGCTCGCCGTATAAGGCCCGGGATCGCCACCCGCGCCGCCCGCCGCCACCGGCAAGCCGGAGACGTGGCGCGTCCTCGTCGCGATCACCTTCATGCTCGCTTCCGACATGCCGACATCCTCGGCCGTCACATACCGCCCGCCAAGCGATTCCACTGCGGCGCCGAAAGCCTCCAGCTGGGCGTTGGTGATCGCGTCGCCCGGGTTCGCCGCCAGCACCACGCCCTTGCCGCCGCCCAGCGGAAGACCGGCCATCGCGTTCTTGTAGCTCATCCCGCGCGACAGCCGCAGCGCATCGGTAACGCCCAGGTTCGCGTCGGCATAATGCCAGAATCGCACGCCGCCCGCCGCCGGTCCGAGCGCCGTCGAATGCACCGCGATGACCGCGGTCAGCCCCGATACGGGGTCGCGGAACAGGTGGACGCCCTCGTGGTCGTCGAAATCGGACAAATCCCAAACTGAAGTCATGGTCGCTCCGGGGGTAGCGAAGAAAATTACTGCGCCGCGTAATATTGTTCTAGCGCGGCAAAGGCGAGTCTGAATGCGCCGGCACGAGAAATGGGGCGACCGACGGGACTTGAACCCGCAACTTCCGGCATCACAAGCCGGCGCTCTAACCAATTGAACTACGGTCGCCGCGAAGCGCTCGCCCCTAGCCGCCGAGCGCCCGAACGGTCAAGCTATCAGAAATTGCCGTTCACCGTCATCCGGTATCCGGCGCCAGTTTGGTGAAACCCGGCCGCCATCAACGAGACGCCCAGCGCCGGGTCGAAGGGACGCACGTTCAGGATCGCGCGATACTTGCCGTCCGCTTCGATCGTGACGGCGATCGATTCGGTCTGCGCCTGGCTGGCGAGCGGGATCAGCAGCGCGCCGGCGTCGCACCGCGCATTGCCGGACAGCGTCGGCGGCAGGTTGAGCTGCGGCATCGTCGCGGCGATGCTGGCGGTGACTTTTCCCTCGGCATGTTCGCAGCGACCGTCACGGAACAACACACTGACGTCGTCTAGCGCGATCGAGGTTATCGGCGCCGGCGCGAACGCGTCGCCGGCGGGGATGGTTGCCGTCACATCGTCGACGCCGCTGGTGTTGCGGCTGAAGCTCACCGCGCCGGCGAGGCTGGCGTTGGCCGTCCCCTCTTTGCCCCTGACGTCGATCCGTGCGCG
>JAFEEZ010000318.1 GCA_018240825.1 Pseudomonadota bacterium
ACGCGGCGGGCGCGGCCGGGCTGCTGATCGTGTCGGGCGGCAACGAGATACGCTGTGGCGCGCATCGCGCGATCCAGTCGGCAATGTCGTCGGCGAGGATTTCAGCAAGCGCGGGGTCGTCGCCCGGCTCGCTGCGGCGCCAAAGCGGCGCGCCCGTGACCTTGCGGTCGGCGACGGCCGGGTCCGATTCGACGCGAACGACCCGGACAGGGCCGTCGCGGACGCAATCGGCGGCATTGAGATCACGGAGCAGCGGACGGCTGATCCGGTTGCCGGCGATTGTCACGGGACCGCCTTCGTCGCTCCAGGCGTTCAGGTCGATCTGGACGGGGTCTCCGACGGCCTGCGCGGTGCGGAACAGTTCGCGGATCAACGCTTCGCCCTTGGCGGGGGCGAGTTGCCAGCGGCTGGCCAGTCCGGCGTCGTGATCGACCAGCGATCCGCCGCGGATCGTGACGCTGTGCGCCGGGCGGCCGGTCGAAGCGACGGCGGCGGCAAAGGCCGAGCGCCAGCCCGCGAGCATCGCGTGTTCGGTCGTGACCAGACTCTCATTCTGGCCGGGCAAGTCGGGCAGGATGCCAGTTACGCCGCGATAAGCAAGCTTGCGGAGTAGCCCGACCGCGAAGGTCCGTGTGCGGTTGGCTTCCTCGAACAGCGGCAGCGCGAGCGCCACGACCGGGCCGTCCGACGCACCGAAGCGGAGTATCGCCTCGCGCCCGCCGGGCCAATCGTAGAAATCGCTCAACTTGCCACCTTGCGTTCGGCGAACCGCCGCAGCGCACCGAAGGTCTCGAGCATTTCGCCATCGACCTCGTCATCCTCGATCAGGATGCCGAGCCGGTCCTCGAGTTCGGTCAGCACGCCGGCGACCGCCATCGAATCGAGTTCGGGCAGCGCGCCGAACAGCGGCGTGCCGTCGTCGAACGCCGCGACACGGCTGTGATCGAGCGCGAGGACATCCTTGAGGACGTCGCGAACGGTGCGGTCGATGGCCGCTGCGGCGTGATGCTTGGTCATCGTGTCGGCGCGGTAACGGGTCGGATCGGGGTTGGGAAGGGGCGCGGGGACGGCTATCAAGACGGCATGATCCCGCCCGATCCTGTGCCGTTGCCGATCGATCGTCTGACGTTGCTCGGGGCGCCGGGCGACTCTGCGCTGACGACGCGCGAAGGGGTGCTTGACTATACCGCGCTGGAGGCGGCCGTCGGCACGCTGGCCGGGTGGCTGGCGGCGCAGGGGTTGTCGCCGGGCGATCGGGTGGCGACCTGGCTGCCCAAGACGCGGATCGCGTGCCTGATGCCGCTGGCCGTAGCGCGGTCGGGATTCGTGCATGTCCCGGTAAACCCCTTACTCAAGGCATTGCAGGTTCAGCATATTCTTGGGGACAGCGGTGCGCGATTGCTGCTGACCCAGCCCGCGCGGGCAAAGACGCTGGCGGCGGGCGCGTGGCGGATAGTGACCGACGAGCCGCCGCTGGACGGAACCGGCATGCCGCCATCGGACGCGGATCCCGATACGCTTGCGGCCCTGCTCTACACCTCGGGATCGACCGGACGGCCCAAAGGCGTGATGCTCAGTCACGCCAATCTGTGGCTCGGCGCGATCAGCGTGGCGCATTACCTCAAGCTGACGCCCGCCGACCGAGTGCTCGGTGTGCTGCCGCTGAGCTTCGATTATGGACAGAACCAGTTGTTCTCGACCTGGGCGGGGGGCGGTTGCGTCGCGCCGTTCGATTATCTGCTGCCGCGCGACGTGTATCGCGCGGTCGAACGCGAACGAATCACAACCCTGGCCGGCGTGCCGCCGCTCTGGGCGCAGATGCTTGAGGTCGACGCGCAGGATATCGACACAAGCACTTTAAAACGGATAACGAATTCCGGCGGCGCCCTGACGCCGCGACTGATCGACGGCTTGCGCGACCGCTTCCCGGCGGCCGATATCTATCCGATGTACGGACTGACCGAGGCGTTCCGCTCGACCTATCTCGATCCCGCGCTGGTGGCGAGCCGCCCCGATTCGATCGGCAAGGCGATTCCGTTCGCCGAGGTCATGGTGGTGACGCCGGGCGGCAGCGCGGCGGGTCCCGGACAGCCGGGCGAGCTGGTCCATGCCGGACCGCTGGTTGCGCACGGCTATTGGCGCGATCCCGACCGCACCGCCGCGCGTTTTCGGCCAGCGCCCGATTGGTCGAAATCGGGCGGGATCGCGGTGTGGTCGGGCGATACCGTGGTCGCTGACGCCGACGGGTTGCTCCGCTTCGTCGGGCGCGATGACGAGATGATCAAGTCTGCCGGCAACAGGATCAGCCCGATGGAGATCGAGGATGCCGTGACGGCGGGCGACGAAACCGCCGAGGCGGTGGCGGTCGGTGTGCTCGACGACAGACTGGGCCAGGTGATTGTGGTGGTGGCGAAGGGGGATGGAACGGCCGAGGAAAGCCTGCGCGAACGCTTGCGCCGCGAGCTGCCCAACTTCATGCAACCCGCGCGCTACGTCTGGCGTGGCGCCCTGCCGCGCAACGCCAACGGCAAGCTCGACCGCGCGGCGCTGAAGGGGGAAGTGACGTCATGAAGCCGATGGGCGCGATTCCCGCCGAATTTCGCGATTTGCCGCTGACGATCGACGGCAAACCGGCGAGCGGCTTCGCCGCGCAGACGCCGGTATTCGTCTATGATTTCGGCGTGGTCGCGAGCCGGACCGCGCGGTTCCGGGCGGCGTTTCCCGGGGTCGATCTGCATTATGCGGTCAAGGCCAATCCGTATCCGCCGCTGCTCGCGGCGATGGCGCCGCTGATCGATGGGTTCGATATCGCGTCGGGCGGCGAACTCGCGATGACCGATGGCTTCGCCAACGCGCGCAGCTTTGCCGGGCCGGGAAAGCGCGGCGCCGAGCTTGAGGCGGCGATCGGCGCTGGCGTCACGATCAACTTGGAGAGCCGCGGCGAGGCCGACCGCGCGCTAGCGATCGCCGATCGCTTGGGCGTCCGCCCACGACTGGCGGTGCGCGTGAACCCCGAATTCGAGTTGCGCGGGTCGGGGATGCGGATGGGCGGGCGCGCCTCGCCGTTCGGGGTCGATGCCGAGCAGGTGCCAGCGCTGGTCAAGCGCGTCATCGCCGCCGGCGCGGACTGGCGCGGGTTTCATATCTTCGCCGGATCGCAGGCTCTCGACGCGCGGGCGATCATCGACAGCCAGGCGCATACGCTCGATCTCGCCGCGCGGCTGGCAGACTCGGCGGGCGTGCCGCCGCCGCTGCTCAATCTGGGCGGTGGATTCGGAATTCCGTATTTTCCCGGTGAGTTGCCGGTCGATGTTGAGGCGATTGGGGAAGCGCTGCTGCCCCGCCTCGCAACGATGCCCAACACGCGGTTCGCGATCGAGCTCGGCCGCTGGCTGGTCGGCGAATCAGGCGTCTATCTGACGCGCGTCCTTGATCGCAAGGAGAGCCGCGGCGAGACCTTTCTGGTGTGCGATGGCGGGCTCAATCATCAACTCGCCGCAACCGGCAATCTGGGGACTGTGGTGCGCCGCAACTATCCCGTTGCGGTCGCTGCCGCCGCACCCGGCGCGCCTACCGAGACCGTCAGCGTTGTCGGTCCGCTTTGCACCCCGCTCGACCGCCTCGCCGATCAGGTCGAACTGCCGGTCGCGCAACCAGGCGACGTCATCGCCGTATTCATGGCCGGCGCCTACGGCCTTACCGCCAGCCCCTGGGAGTTTCTCGGCCATCCGCGTCCGCTGGAGATATTGGCCGCCCCGGCCACATAATCCTAACGCTATCTTTACCCCCATCGGCCCATAGCCGCGCCTGAAAGTCTGCGCGCCGCCGGCAGTGACGTCACCGGCATCGTCAAGCGCGCAAAACGGAGGCCGGTCATGCGTTTCATCAAGCTTTGCAGGGCTGCGGTCCTTGTCGGCGTCGGCGCGAGCGCGCTTGCGGGCTGCGTTGGCGATGGCGGTGCCAGCGGATCGTTGCCGCCTGCTGCGTTCGTCGCGTCGAAGGAACAGCCGGGCGAGGAATATATCATCGGCCCGCTCGACCAGCTGAGCATCTTCGTGTGGCGCAACCCCGAGCTGTCGGCGAAGGTCACGGTGCGTCCCGACGGCCGCATCACCACGCCGCTGGTCAGCGACATGCCCGCGGTCGGCAAGAGCCCGGCGATGCTCGCCGACGACATGAAGATCGCGCTGTCGACCTATATCAAGGACCCGATCGTGTCGGTCATCGTCGAATCGGCGCAGAGCACGTTCAGCCAGCAGATTCGCATCGTCGGCGCGACCGAAAAGCCCGCGTCGATCCCGTACCGCGCCAACATGACGCTGCTCGACGCGATGATCGCGGTCGGCGGCCTCAACCAATATGCAGCGGGCAACCGCGCGCGGCTGGTCCGCTACAACCGCGATACGGGCAAGCAGCAGACCTATAACATCAAGATCGGCAAGCTGTTGAAGAGCGGCGATCCGACGGCGAACGTCCGGCTGGAGCCGGGCGATGTCATCATCATCCCCGAGTCGATGTTCTAACGGAGGCATCGACCGGTGAACGGCCTTTACGACGAAATCCGGATCGCGATGCACTCCGTGTGGCAGCGCCGCTGGCTCGCGCTGGCGGTGGCGTGGGGCATTGCGATCCTGGGCTGGCTGGTGGTCAGCCAGTTGCCCAACCGTTATGAGGCGAAGGCGCGCGTGTTTGTCCAGATGTCGAGCGCGTTGCCCGCGGCGATCGGCGTGACCGCCGCCGACCAGCAGAACGATGTCGACACGATCCGCCAGACGCTGACCAGCGCGGTCAATCTGGAAAAGGTCGTGCGCGGCACCGACCTGGCGAATACCGTATCGGGCCCGCAGGATATTGCCGATCGAGTCGCGGGGCTGCAGACCGCGATCAAGGTCGTCGCGCAGCAGAACAACCTGTTCGAGATCACCGCCTCGGCATCGAGCCCCAAACTAGCAAAACAAATCGTCGACAAGCTCATTTCGATCTTCGTCGACCAGAATCTGTCGGATGATCGCACCGATACGCAAGCGACGCTGCGGTTCCTCGACGGGCAGGTCGAGCAGTTGCAGGCCCGGCTGGCCGACGCCGACGCCAAGCGGACGGCCTTCCAGACGCAATATCTGGGTTCGCTGCCCGGGACGGGCACGTTGCAGGACCGCATGGCGGCGGCGCGCACCCAGATGGCGCAGATCGACAGCGATCTGGCAGGTGCGCAGACGAGTCTCGCCGCGATCAACGGCCAGATGGCGGGGGCGCAGCCGACCGTGGCGGGGCCGAGCGGCGTCGTCGGCGGCCCGGCGCGCGCGCGCCTGGCGGCGATCGAGGGCCAACTCGCCGACGCGCGCGCCAAGGGTTATACCGAAAGCCATCCCGACGTGATCGCGCTCAAGAGCCAGCTAGCGGCCGCACGGGCGGCGGCGAACAGCGAGCCTATCGGCGCGGGCGGCGGTGGTCAGCCCAACCCGATCTATCTGTCGCTCAAGTCGATGCAGGCCGATAAGCAGGCGCAGGTCGCCGCGCTCAACGCGCGCAAGTCGCAGTTGCAGGGCGATATCAACGCGATCATCGCCAAGCTCAACGGCGATCCGGCGGTGGCGAGCGAGCAGGGCCAGATCGAGCGCGATTACCAGGTGCTCAAGGACAAATATGACGCGCTGCTCGGCCAGCGCGAGACGATCCGCGTCCGCGCACAGGCGCAGGCGCAGACCGATGCGATCAAATTCCGCACGATCGACCCGCCGATGGCGCCGCGCAAGCCGGCCGCGCCCAACCGGCCGCTGCTGCTCACCGGCGTGCTGATCCTCGCAATCGGCGGGGGGATCGCCGCGGCGTTCGCGATGGCGCAGCTGAAAGTGACGTTCGCGACAGCCGGACGGCTCGAGAAGGCAACCGGCCTGCCCGTGATCGGATCGATCAGCGAGCGCGTGTCGCGTGCCGATGCCGTGCTCCGCGCGCGCAAGCTCAAGCTGTTTGCGGGCGCGAGCGCGGGGCTGATCGTGGCGTTTGTCGGGCTGCTCGGCGTCGAAATGCTGATGCGGGGGCTCGCGGCATGAACAAGCCGATCATCAAGCAGAGCTCACTGCTCGAACGCGCGGCAGAGGTCTATGATTTCTCGGCGCATTTCCGCGCGCCGGTGATCCCGGAAGAAGATTTACCGCCCACACGTCCGGTGGACCCTGTCGAAGCCGCCGCGCCGTTTCGCGCGGTGCCGCAGCCTGTGTCGGCCGCCCCCGTGGCGTACCGTCAGGCGGAGGTCGATCGCGCGCTGCTGACGGAGAACGGATTGCTCGTACCGGGTGCGCCGGTCGGTGTGCTCGCCGAGGAGTTTCGCCTCGCCAAGCGGCAGCTGCTGCTGACCGCGCGCCGTCTCGCCGCGACCGATCCGGCCAAGGCGCGGACGATGCTGGTCTGTTCGCCCAAGCCGGGTGACGGCAAAACCTATTGCGCGGTCAACCTCGCCGTCTCGATGGCGGCGGAGCGCGATCTGCGCATCCTGCTGGTCGATGCCGATTTCGCCAAGCCGAGCGTGATGAGCCGTCTTGGCGTCGAGGACGGTCCTGGATTGCTCGACGCGCTCGCCGATCCGTCGATCGATGTCGAGACCTGCGTTGTCGGCACCGATATTCCGAACCTCAGCCTGTTGCCGGCGGGTGCGAGTTCGACCGCGGACACCGAATTGCTCGCCAGCGACCGCACGCCCGCTTTGATCGCGCGGTTGCTCGCCGCCGATCCGCAGCGCGTTCTGATCTTCGATTCGCCGCCCGCGCTCGCCGCGTCGCCGGCGTCGGTGCTGGCGCTGCATGTCGGCCAGGTCATGCTCGTGGTTCGCGCCGACCGTACGGTCGAAAACGACCTGCGCGACGCCGTGCATCGGCTCGCGGGGTGCGACGAGATTCAACTTTTGTTGAACAGCGTATCATTTGCGCCGGGAGACGCGCGTTTCGGCAGCTATTACGGCCAGGGGGACGGCCAATGATGAGGATTACGGGGGCGGCCGCCATCGCGGCGCTGCTGGCGGCGACGCCGGCGGCGGCGCAGGATCGCGACAGCGGCAAGAAGCGCCGCGTCGACATCGCGCCCTATATCGAGCTCAGCCAGATGGCGGTCTGGGATTCGCTGTCGGACGACGTGCTGACCTATACCTCGGCAGCGGCCGGGGTGGATGCGGCGGTCAACACGCAGCGAGTCACGGTCAACATCGCTGCGCGCTACGAGCACCAATTCACCTATGACAGCCGCCAGAGCGACGCGGACGTGGTCACCGGCCTCGCCAACGCGCAGCTGCGCGTCGCGCGCGGGCTGTCGATCGATGCGGGCGGCATCGCGACGCGGACGCGCAACGATATTCGCGGCGCGGCGCCCGCGTTCTTCACCAACGACCGCAGCAACGTCAGCAACCTCTATTCGGGCTATGCCGGGCCGACGCTGGCGACCGGGCGCGGACCGGTCTTCCTCAACGCCGGTTATCGCTTCGCCTATACCAAGGTGACCGAACCGGGCCCGACCGGCATCGCACCGGGCAGCCCGCGGCTCGACTATTTCAACACGTCGAAGCTCCACATGGCGACCGTATCGACCGGGTTCAAATCGGGCGCGATCGCGCCGTTCGGCATGACGCTGAGCGGCGGCTGGACACGCGAGGACCAGGGCCAGCTCGCTGGCCGGTTCGAGGGTCTGTACGGCCGCGGCGATATCGTGCTGCCGCTGACGGCGACGGTCGCGGTCGAGGGCGGCGTCGGCTATGAGAAGATCACCTCGAACGCGCGCGATCCGTTGCTCGATACCGGCGGCAACCCGGTGCTTGACCGCAACGGCCGCTTTGTCACCGACCCGGCGTCGCCACGCCGCATCGCGTATCGCACCGACGGCATTTATTGGGATGCGGGCGTGCTGTGGCGGCCAAGCCTGCGCACGTCGTTGGAAGCGCGCGTCGGACGCCGCTACGGGACGTGGAGCTATACCGGAACGTTCAGCTATGCGCCGACCCGGAGCGTCGGGGTGCAACTCGCTGTCTACGACCAGGTCGAGACGTTCGGCGGCCAGCTCCAGCGTGGCCTGCGCAGTCTGCCCAAGGAGTTCACCCAGACGCGCGATTTGCTGACGCAACAGTTCAGCGGATGCACGTTCGGCACGACGGGCGGGGGCGCGACTGGCGCGTGCCTCAATTCGGTATTCCAGTCGGTGTCGAACGCAACGTATCGCTCGCGCGGGATCGACGGCGCGGTCAGCCTGACGCGCGGCGGAACGCAACTCGGATTCGGCGCCGGTTATGCCAACCGCAAATTCTATGCGCCGCAAAGTCCCGGCATCGCGATCTACGGCGTGACCGACGAGAGCTATTACGCGCAGCTTTTCTATTCGACCCAGCTTGGCCCGCGCACGTCGTTCAGCGGCGACGTGTTCGCCAATTATTACAATAGCGGTCTCGCGCCGGGCATCCTGAGCGTGGGCGCGACCGGGTCGATCTCGCAGAGCTTCGGGCGGTTGGGCACGACGCTGTCGGTCGGCGCCTACACGTTCAGCCAGGATGGGCAGCAGGACCAGACACAAGCGCAGGCGACGGTCGGCGCGCGGTATCAGTTCTAGGGGCAGACAGTGATGCAGGATGACCATTACGGATTGAGCGACCGCCCGTTCGCGCTGACGCCCGATCCGAAATTCTGGTTCGATACCGCCACGCACAAGAAGGCGATGGCGTATCTGGGCTATGGCCTGAGCCAGGGCGAGGGGTTCATCGTCATCACCGGCGATGTCGGCGCCGGAAAGACGACGCTGGTCGGTCACTTGATGTCCACGATCGACCGCGACCGGCTGCACGCCATCAAGCTCGTGTCGACGCAGATCGAGGCTGACGACTTGCTACGCATCGTCGCCGGCGGGTTGGGCGTCGAGAGCGCTGGCCTTGCCAAAGCGCAGTTGCTGACGGCGATCGAGCGCGGCCTGCATGCGGTCGCGCGGAGCGGGCGGCGGACGTTGCTGATCGTCGACGAGGCGCAGGCGCTGCATACCAATGCGCTCGAAGAATTGCGGATGCTGTCGAATTTCCAGGCAGGTGGCCATGCCTTGTTGCAGATCGTCCTGCTCGGCCAGCCCGAGTTCCGCGCGGCGCTCAACGGATCGGACCGGCTCGAACAGCTCCGCCAGCGGGTGATCGCGGTGCATCACCTCGATCCGATGGGGCGGGACGAGATCGAGCCGTACATGGCGCACCGCCTGGCGCTCGCCGGGTGGCGCGGCAACCCCGACTTCACGCCCGATGCGATCGACGCGCTGTACCGCGGGTCGGACGGCGTGCCGCGACGGCTCAATCAACTGGCTGCGCGCGTCATGTTGCAGGGAGCGATCGAGAAGCTCGACGTGATCGATGGCGTGACGGTCGACGCGGTCATCGCCGATATCGATGGCGACCTGCCCGTCGTTCGCGCGGCGCCGCCGTTGCCGACGCCCGCCGCGCAGCCACAAGCCGCGCCATTGCCCATGTCGCGTCCGATCGAGATCGCGCCGGATCGTTTCGCCGCGATCGAGGCGCGGCTGGAAGAGCAGGACGCGGCGCTGCGCCGCGTGCTCGCGTTGTTGGTCGATTGGGTCGAAAGCACCGACGTGATGCGAGGC
>JAFEEZ010000319.1 GCA_018240825.1 Pseudomonadota bacterium
CAGGTCGCAGTGTGGAAGAAGCTGCCGCTGTGGCTTGCCAACACGATGGGGCCGGTGATCGCCAAAGGCCTTGGCTGATGGGCGATCTGTTGTTCCTGGCGCACCGATCGCCGTTTCCGCCCGACCGCGGGGACAAGATCCGGGCGTATAACGTCCTCAAATACCTAGCCGCTACAAAGTCGGTGCATTTGCTCGCGTTCGCCGACGATCGGCGCGACATGGACGATGGCGGCCTGGCATTGCTGACCGCGAGCCGGAAGGTGCTGTGGCGCGGCAAGTCGCGCGTCGTCGCGACACTGGAGGCGCTCGCGCAAGGCAAGCCTGCCTCGCTGACCGCGTTCGACGACACGGCGATGCGCGAGGCCGTTGCCGATGTGCTGGCGCGCGAGGCGATCGACGCGATCTACGTCTTTTCCGGCCAGATGGCGCAATATGTGCCGACCAACTTTGCCGGGCGCGTGATCATGGATTTCTGCGACATGGATTCGCTGAAATTCGCCGACTACGCGAAAGATTCGCGCGGGCCGATGCGCTGGCTGATGGCGCGCGAGGCGGGCAAGCTGCGGAGGTTCGAGCGAGTGACCGCCGATCGCGTCGACGCCAGTCTGTTCGTCAGCGCAGCCGAGGCGCGGCTGTTCCGCACGATGACCGGCGCGAAGAACGTACAGGTCATCGAGAACGGCATCGATACCGATTTTTTCGATCCCGACGCAACGTTCGATGGGATCGACGAGGAGGGGCCGCTGATCGTGTTCACCGGCCAGATGGATTATCGTCCAAATGCCGAGGCGGCGACCTGGTTCGCGCGAGATATCCTGCCTGCCATTCGGAGCGCGCACCCGGCGGCGCGCTTCGCGATCGTCGGACGCAGCCCGGCCGATGCCGTGCGCGCGCTGACGGACGAGGCGGTGATCGTTACCGGCGAAGTACCCGACGTGCGCGGGTGGCTGTCCGCGGCGGCGTGCGTCGTCGCGCCGCTCAAGATCGCGCGCGGCGTCCAGAACAAGGTGCTCGAAGCGATGGCGATGGCGCGGCCGGTGGTCGCGAGCGCGCCGGCCGCCGAAGGGATCGACCATGGGGGGACGATCCTGAATGGGCAGAGCGCCGATGACATTGCAAGGGCGGTCATCGGCGTCCTGAGCGATCAGGCGCACGCCGAAGCGATCGGCGCGAAGGCCCGTGAGCAGGTCAAGCGGCGCTACGGCTGGACCGCGCGATTGACGCCGCTCGACGCCTTGATAGGCGATGCGCCCGCGGTGCGGAACGCCGCATGACCGCGATCGCGCAGACCTCGCAGAGCAGCTTCGCGGCGGCGCCGTCATGGCGTCGGCCGTTGGTCGCGCTGGGGTTGGTCGTGGCGGTGCTGCTGCTGAGCTTCCGCCGCGACGTGAGCGATCTCGCCGAACTCTACTGGACCAACACGACGTTCGGGCATTGCCTGTTCATCGCGCCGGTGATCGGCTGGCTGGTATGGATCAGGCGGGGCGAGCTTGCGCAACTATCGCCGAAAAGCTGGGCGCCGGGGCTGGCGCTGGTAGCGGCCGGCGGGTTCGGCTGGCTCCTGGGCGAGGCCGGGACGGTGTCGTTCGCGCGGCATCTCGGGCTGGTGATGATGCTCCAGGGAGCAGTGGTGACCCTGCTCGGCCCGAATGTCGCGCGCGGGCTGATGTTTCCGCTGGCTTACGCCTTGTTCCTCGTGCCGTTCGGCGACTTCCTCGAGCCGCCGCTCCAGACCGTGACGGTCTGGATGACGATGCACCTGCTTCATCTCTTCGGCGTGCCGGCGACGGCCGACGGCGTGCTGATCACCGCTGGCGGCAAGTATTTCGAGGTGGCGGAAGCGTGTTCCGGATCGAAGTTCGTGATTGCGATGGTCGCCTATGGCGTCCTCGTCGCGAACCTCTGTTATCGAACCTGGCCGCGCCGGATGGCGTTCATGGCGATGGCATTGGTCGTTCCCGTGCTGACCAACGGATTGCGGGCGTTCGGGACGATCTATGTCGCGGTGCTGACCAGCGTGGAACAGGCGACCGGTTACGATCATATCGTGTTCGGCTGGGTGTTCTTCGGCCTTGTCATGGCGGCGGTGCTGGCGATCGGGTGGAAATGGTTCGACCGTTCGCCCGATGCGCCGGCGTTCGACCCGACGGCGTTGCAGGGGCCGATCCGCTGGGGGCTCGATTGGCCGCTCGCAGCGTTGCTGGTGCTGGCGACGGCGCTGGTGTTCCCGGCCTGGTCAGCCGCGATTGCGCACCGTGCGCAGGTGTTGCCCGCGCATATCGACTTGCCCAATGTTCCGGGGTGGACGCGCTCTCCGGTCAGCACGCGGGCGCCGTGGACGCCCAATTATCCGGGGGCCGACCATCAATTGTTCGGCCGCTATGTCGACAATCAGGGCAATGCGGTCGACCTCGCGATCGCGGTCTATGGCAGCCAGCGCGAGGACAAGGAGATTGTCGGGTTCGGCATCGGCGCGATCCGGCAGGATGACCGCTGGGTGAAGGTCAAGGACCTCGATGCGCTGAACGGTGGCGCGGTCATGGCGATTACCGCGCCGGGGCCGGTGGAGCGCCGGGTCGCGACATGGTATCGGGTCGGTTCGGTGCTGACCTCCAGCGAGAAAATCGTGAAGCTCGAAACTCTCAAGGCCAAATTGCTCGGCGGCCGCCAGCGTGCGGTGGCGATTCATCTCTCGGTAGAGGGTGGCCGCGATCCGCGTGCGGCGATGGCGAAGTTCCTGACGGCGATCGGCCCGCTCGACGTGTTGGCGGATCGCAGCGCGGGGATGGCGCGCTAGATGTGCGGTATTGCCGGGGTCTTTCACCCCGGGACTCCCAAGCCGGTCGACCGCGCCCGCGTGCTGGCGATGGCCGACGCGCAGGCGCATCGCGGGCCCGACGGGGCGGGGGTGTGGGTCGCGCCGGGCGTTGGGTTGAGCCACCGGCGTCTCGCGATCATCGACGTCGCGGGCAGCCCCCAGCCGATGCGCGATGGCGACCTGACCGTCACCTATAACGGCGAAATCTACAATTTCGCGGAGGTCCGCGCACAGCTTCAGGCGATGGGCGCGAAGTTCGTGACCGGCGGGGACACCGAGGTTTTGCTCCACGGCTGGCGCGCCTGGGGACCGGCGATGCTCGATCGCCTCAACGGCATGTTCGCGTTCGCGCTGCACGACGCCGGGCGGCAAAGCCTGTTCCTCGCTCGCGACCGGCTCGGAGTAAAGCCGCTTCACTATGTCGAGTTGAGCGACGGATCAGTGGCGTTCGCGTCGGAGCTGAAAGGGCTGCTCGCGCACCCGCTGTTGCGGCGCGCGCCCGACCTCTCGGCGATCGAGGATTTCATGGGGCTCGGCTATATTCCCGATGACGCCTGCATCATCGCGGGCGTGAAG
>JAFEEZ010000031.1 GCA_018240825.1 Pseudomonadota bacterium
GCGATATTCGGGTCGATCGATTTCAAGTTCACCAACACGCTGAGCATCAGCGCCGAAGGGCGGTACGCCGAGGAGCGCATTCGGCAGTCGGTCATCAACTATATCGTGAACACGACGCCGCCCGCACCCATCGTCAACGTCGCGACGTTCAGGCGCTTCACGCCGCGCGTTACGTTGTCGTGGCAGGCGCGCCCTAACAATCTGTTTTACGCGATCTACGCGGAAGGGCTCAAGCCTGGCGGGTTCAACGGTGGTCTGGCGTTGACCTCACCCACGCCCGGCGTCGCCACTTTCGCCCCCGAAACGTCGCGCACGTACGAGTTCGGCAGCAAGAACACGTTTCTTGGCGGCGCGCTGATCGCCAATCTCGCGCTGTTTCACACCGACATCAAAGGCTATCAACTGAGCCAGGCGATCCTGGTGACCAATGGCGCTGGCGGAACCAATCAGGTCTCGATCGTTCGCAACGCCGGCAACGCGCGCATCAACGGCGCCGAATTGTCGCTGATCGCGAAACCCAACCGCGACATCACGGTCACCGCGAATTATGCCTTCGCCGAAACGAAATTCACCACGGGCACCGACCAGAATTACGGCGTTCTGCTCGATGCGGCGGACGACGGGCTCGTCAATTGTTCGACCGGACGGCAATTTCCGACAGGCGCATGCGTGTCGGCCTACGGATCGATCGTCGGCAAGCAAATTCCACGCGCGCCCAAGAACACGATCTTCGTGGATTTCGACTGGCGTCATCCGGTCGGCGACAATTTGACCCTGTTCGCGGGCGCGAACGTCAACGTGCTTTCCAACAGCTATGAACAGGTCGTTGACCTGGTGAAAACCGGCGGTTCGGCGGTCGTCGACGCACGGCTGGGCGTCGAAAACAGCCGTTTCAAGGTGCAGGCCTATGTCCGCAACCTGTTCAACGAGGATTCGGTGATGCAGATCATCCGCTATGCGGGCGACGATTTACGCCGCAACTTCATCGCGGGCCTGCGGCCGGCGCGCCGGATCGGCGTCATCGCCGAGGTGAAGTTCTGATCGCCGCCATGCCAAGAGGCGGACGAACGCTGCCGGGCAGCCAGCGGCGTTCGTCCGGGTTGCAGCTGATTGGCGCCGCGGCGCTGTCGATCGGCGCAACGCCCGCCGCCGCCCCGCTCGACGGCGCGCAGATTCTGGCGCGAGCCACCGACGCGGCGGGCGGCGAAGATTGGGCGAAGGCGAAAACGCTGACGCTATCGGGTACAGCGATCTTTTATGGTCCCTCGGGCGCCGCTCCGAAAACACGCGCCGACGATTATCGCATGTGGCGCGTGTTCGACCCCGCACGTACGGCGTCGCATGCCGCCGAAGGCAAGGTGCGGATCGTCGCCAGGGATCACGGCCGGATGCTGTTCACGGTCGGTTATGACGGCACGACGACGTGGAACGAGCGCGGCGTCATCCCGAAAGCCGAGGCGGACGCGTTCTGGGCCGCCAATTTCGGCTTCGGCATCATCCGCCACGCCGCCGATCCGGGCTTCAAGGCGGAGCGCGTGCCCGACGACGCGATCGCCGGCCATCGGCTCTATATGGTGCGGCTGACCGATCCAAAAGGCGGCGTGACCCTGTTCGGAATCGACCGGACAAGCTTCGCCATCCGCACAATGGGGTTCATGACGCCCAGGGGCTGGCACGTCCGCACCTACGACGATTTCGTGCGGCTGGCCCGCCCCCGCTGGCTCCAGGCGCGGCACGTCACGCTCTATTACAATGGCGTCAAGTCGAACGAGGTGTTCTGGACAAATACGCGAGTCAATACGGTCATAGACGAGGCGCTGTTCGCGCCGCCGAAGTAGCGGCCGCCGAGACGATCGGCGGCCGCGCTCGGTCATTTCGCCGGCTGTTCCGCCGCGCGCTTCTTGTCGATCATCGCCTTGAACACGGTCCAGGTCGTGTCGTTGGGCCGCGCATCGTCGCCGGGCGGCGGCGCGGTGTATGCCGGATAATTGAGCGCGATCTCGTCCTTGATGACCTTGGGCAGCTCATCGAAACTCTTCAGCTTCGTGCCCATCGCGGTGAACACCAGCCCGCCCTGACGCCCGCGCATCTTCATCCACGGCAACCAGTAGGAGATGCGCTGCCACGCGACGCCCGGATAGACAGTCGTATTCTTGGTGTCGAGCATCTCGTTGGCGTCCATGAAGAAGTCGAAAATCTCCATGGCGTGGTAATCACCCCCGACATATTCCTGATAATCGCCGGCCAGCACGTTCTTGTAGAACAAGGGCGCCTCGAGCGGCATCAGCAGGAACCGTCCTTGACGACGCAGGGTCGACGGCTTGCCGTCGGGAAAAGTGGGTCGCGAGTTCACCGGATCATTGTGGACATGCATGACGTCGACGGTCTCGCCGGTCCACGGATTGGTCCACTGGCGCAGCACCTGGCCGCTCTTGGGATCGAGGTAGAACAGCACTTCGCGGCTTACGAGGCGATAGCCCTTGCCTTTGACCGGATCGGTCACGGCGACGCATTGGCGGACGTTCATCCCCTCGGCGAGGAACAGCAGCCGATCTGGCTCGCCGTCGACGCGCGAATAAACCTTGCCGCCGAAATGATAGACCGCCGGCTTGCCGTCGGCCTCGCCGCACTGGACGCGCTTGAAAATTTCAAAGGCGTCGGCGGGGTTGGCGGGGTCGAGTATGCGGGCATGCGCGGCGCCGGCCATCGCCAGCATCGAAGCCGCAATCATCAGGGAACGGATCATCGTTTTCCTCCTTTGGAGACTACCGATGGAGCAACGCCTGCGTCCATCGCAAATTGACTCCGACGGGCTTCGCGCCGGAACCGGCTGTGAGCAGCTGATCGCATGGCCGGGCTCATCGGGGGTGTGATGCGCCAGGTTCGCCTCGTTTGTCCCTCCTGATGGGAAGAATCCGGGCATGAGCCGGGTGCTGGATGCGCCCTCCAAATCCTCGGACAAACTTGCAAAACGCCATCTCGCCCCCTTGTCCAAGAGCTAACCC
>JAFEEZ010000320.1 GCA_018240825.1 Pseudomonadota bacterium
CGGCTCATCACATCCTGGGGCTGGAGCAGGTCCCAAGGGTTTGGCTGTTCGCCAATTAAAGTGGTACGTGAGCTGGGTTCAGAACGTCGCGAGACAGTTTGGTCCCTATCTGCCGTGGGCGTCGAAATTTGAGAGGAGTTGACCCTAGTACGAGAGGACCGGGTTGAACGTACCTCTGGTGTACCTGTCGTCGTGCCAACGGCGCAGCAGGGTAGCTATGTACGGACGGGATAACCGCTGAAAGCATCTAAGCGGGAAGCCTCCCTCGAGATAAGATTTCTTAGGACGGTGGTAGACCACCACCTTGATAGATCGGATGTGGAAGCGCGGTAACGCGTGGAGCTAACCGATACTAATTGTCCTATTCGCGCTTGAGAGTTCCACCATCAATGACAGCACTGTAAAACAGCGTTGTGGTTGTGGCTTGGATGATCAAGTCGACGCCAGAATGAATAACAACGCCTAGAATACAGGTGCATCGATTTTAGAACCGCTTCACCGCATCCGCCGGCTTCATTGCCTGGTGGCCATAGCGTCGGTGTCCCACCCGATCCCATCCCGAACTCGGCCGTGAAACCCGACAGCGCCGATGGTACTATCGCTCAAGCGATGGAAGAGTAGGTCGTCGCCAGGCATTGCAGCTGGCGGGTGTGCGGGCTTCCGTCAAAGAGTTGCTTTGATGGTTCCCGTTGCGAAGCGTTTCATCGGAACCCATTTCACATGTCGATCGTCCCATCCCCCCTCCCCGGGGCGATCGGCGCTGGCGCGGGGTGGAGCAGCCCGGTAGCTCGTCAGGCTCATAACCTGAAGGTCACAGGTTCAAATCCTGTCCCCGCAACCAACGCCACCAAGCAGAAAAGCCCGCGAGTCCTCAGCGACCGCGGGCTTTTTCGCGTCTGAGACGATTGTCCTGATCGAAATGCGGCGATAGGCCGGATCCGAACTGCCGGGAGGGCGTATGTCGCATGGGATCCGATTGGCCGTCATCGCTTTGACGATCGCTTCGCCTTTGCCCGCAATGGCGCAATCCACCGCCGACCTTGCTCGACTGGTCGCCGAACAAGGCCCGATCGTCGAAGCGGTTCGCACGTTCATTACCGCTCAGCACGACTTCGATTTGGCGACAATCGAGCGGATGACCGCCGAGGATTACGTGGAGATCTCGCCGCTCGGCGAGGTCGATCCCCGCGCCAAGATGCTCGGTTTTTACACGCCCGACAAGAAGGTGGCGGCCCCGGCGATGCAAATCGGTGACTCGGTCGTGACGATGATCGACGATCGTGCCGCTGTCGTCACCACCAGCGTGTCGTACGGGGTCGGCACCGCCGGCGAGCCGCCCCGCACCCTGGCGCTCCGCGCGGTGTTCGTCGCAAGAAGGGTGGCGAAGGTCTGGAAGCTCGTCTCGGCCCAATACACGCCGATCCGTTCGAAAAACTAGGCGGCGCGGCCGCGCCGGACGGCGGTTCGAGCCGTGCCGACCAAGCGCGCGCCGAGCAACTCGTCGAGGCCGGAATAGCCAAGGCCGAGATGGTCGGGCCGAACCGCCATCGCGGCGGCGAGGCCGATCGTACCGGCCTTGAGCGCCGTGCGCACCACCCGGCCCCACCGCAACGCGCTTTCCCAACGGATCATCCTAAGGCTTTCCGCGTCGACGGACCGGCTCGCCAGGAATTGGGCCTGCAGCCGACCGATCAGCGCGCCCAATAGTTCGAGCGTCGCCCGATCTGGAACGGGAGTGCCACGCATCAGGTGTTCGACGATCAGCCAGGCGTCGGCATGAGGATCGTCGGCGCCCGTAGCGGCATAGCTTTCTGCGAGCACGCGCGTGGCGCTCGCCCGCATCGTGTCGGCGTATCGCTGCGACGCGCCGCCGCCATGTTTGCGGTACAGCAGCAGCGGCTCGTCGATCCGCGCGATCCCGCCCGACCGCGCCAAGCGATGGTACAGGTCGAAATCCTCGGCATAGAGGATGTCGGGTCGGGTGAAATCACCCGCCGGCACCGCGTCGCGGCGGACCATCACGGTCGACCAGACGAGCGGATTCTCGATGTGCAACAGCCATTCGATCAGCAGTGGCGTCGTGACCGGCGACTTGAGGCCCGACGTGACGGCGCCATCCTCGAGGATCGCCGCCGTGGTTCCCAGCAGGTCGATGTCGGGGTTGGCGTCGAGATACGCGACCTGGCGCGCAAAGCGTTCGGGCAGGCAGATATCGTCCTGGTCGAGCCCCGCGACGTAACGGCCGCGCGCCTGAGCGAAGGCGCGGTTGCGGCTGCGCACGGGGCCCGCGTTTCTTTCGGCGACGATGACATGAAGGCGAGGATCGGGGCATGCCCGCAAGACCTCGAGGGTGTCGTCGGTTGAACAATCGTCGACTGCGATGACTTCGAAATCGCCAAAGCTTTGCGCCCAGAGGCTGTCGAGCGTTTCGTTGATCAGGCCGGCGCCATTATACGCCGCCATGATTACGCTGACGGTGGGGTGGGTCATGCGACTGCGCGCGCGTCTTCGTCCAGCACCTGATCGACGATCATTTGCCCGACATCGTTCTGCCATTGCCACAGCCCGTTGGCCTGACCTCGGAAACTCGCCTCGCCGCCCATCCGGCCCCAGGGCACAAATCCGGCGGCCAGCCCGATGCCGAATACGCCGGGGATGGGTCGGTCATTCGCGTCGAGCACGCGGCAATGCCGATCGACCATCGGCCTCCCCTCATGTGCGGCGAGCGCGATCGGCTTGCCGCCGGCGTCGAAGAGCGGCAACGCATGCGGGCGATAACCGAGCGCGCCGATGACCAGGTCGGCTCGTTCGATCATCCGCCGCGCCGCTTCCTCGTCGTCGCCGATCATATGTGAAGCGACGCGCGGGTCGGGGGCGCGGCCGTCGGCCTGCAACATGCGCAGCACAAGCTCGCGCGCTTCAAGCCGGAATCCGCCCAACCGATAAACGAATCCGGAAACGGGGCAGACATCGTCGCTGGTGAAATCATGGAATTTGTCGGCGTGCGCCGCCTCGGCGCTGGGGTAGAACGGCCGCAGCGGACGACGGTGGAGCAAGGTGATCCCGCCGGCGCCGAAAGCGATCCCGGGGCGGCTGCGCAGCAGCAACGCGACACTGGCGAGGGCGCTCGTCGAACCGCCGATCACGGCGACCCTGGGATTGCGCTTTTGGCGAAGCAGATCGGCCGCGCGATCGAGCCCGCCGAGCGCGAGCAACTCGTCCGATTGCATGAGCCGCCCGTCGGCGAGGTGATGGAGCGGTTCGCCGGCGACATTCTGGCTGACCAAGCGATCAAGCGGCTGGTGTCCGCCGGTCGCGATCACGATGGTTCTCGAATGATGTTCGACCATCACGCCGTCGGACAGCCGGCTGACGCGTGCGGCCCAGCCGCCGTCAGGCGTACGACGAGCGTCGATCACCTCGTGCCCCACGGCGACGCGTCCGCCATTCGCAACGACGATCTGCGCCAACCGGTCGCCCGTCACGCGAAGCAGTGGCCCGGCTTCGACCAGTGGAACGCCGAGCGCGCCGGTTGATCGCGCGACCAGGCGTGCGGCGGGATGATCGATCAAGGCGGCGATTTCGGGACAGGGGTTGTCCTTGACCGCGCTCAGGAACGTCTCGGCGGTCGAATCCGACGTGATCGCATAGCCGCCGAGCCGCCCACCGCCGAGCGCGTCATCGCGCTCGATCACAGTCAATCCGGCACGGGCGAGATCGGCGAGCGTTCCCTGTTTCGATGCGGCGGTGAGCAAGGCCGTGCCGGCTGGGCCGCCGCCAACCAACAATATGGCGTCGATCCTTCTGGTCCGTGGCGGCGCTTGCTGTGCGCCGATCGCCGCGCTGACGCGCTCCGCAACGATTCGCGCGTCGGCGGGAGCCATGGCGTCCGTGATGGGCAACGAGATGATGCGCGCCGCTATGTCGTCTGCGACCGGAGTCGGTCCGGCGAGAGCATGGTCGCGGATCCACGATTGTTGGCCGAGGTGCGGGCTGAAATAGGCGCCGCAGCCGATCCCGTCGTCGGCCAGCGCGGCGATCACGCGGTCACGGTCGACATGCAGTGGCAGCAGGGCTGGCATGAATTGCGTCGCGCGGCGCAACCCCCCGGCGCATTGCAGCGTCAGGCCGCCGAGCGCGTCGGCATAGGCCGCTTCGATCGCCGCGCGCTTCGCCACCACGGCGTCGAGTTCGGCGAGCTTGAGCCGGGCCATCGCCGCGACGATTTCCGGCATCTTGCCGTTCAGACCCGGCATTATCGCCGCGCGGCTGCCCGCGAACCCGAAATTGTTCATGCGACGCAAATCGTCGATCACGCCCGGGTCGCCGCAATAGATCAGACCGCCTTCCGCGACCGCGAAGGTTTTGGTCGCGTGAAGCGAAAACACCACAGCGAACGGTGCGCCCGAGCCAAACCCCTCGCCGCCCGAGCCGATCGTGCCCAGCGAGGCCGCGGCGTCGATCACGACGCCGACTTGATGACGTCGCATCAGCCAGGCGTAGCGGTCGAGGTCGATCGCAGCGCCGAACGTGGCGTAAGGGACGATCACCGCAATTCGACCCGCATGCTTTTCGAGCAGGCGTTCTTCGGCCGCCGCGCACATCGCCCAGTCGTCGGGGTCGATATCGGCGAGCAGCGGGGTCAGACCGCACCATTCGGCGGCCTGCGCGGTCGCGGCGAAGGTGAAGGCGGGCATCAACGCAAGCCGGCCGGGAGCCGGCTCGCGGCCGATCGCGTGGCGGATCGCCAGCATCAGACCCAGCGTCGCGTTGCCGACGCCCAGGCATGCGCCCCGGCCGCCGAACAGTCTTGCCGTCGCCTCCGCCTCGAACGCCCGGAGTTCAGGACCGTTGTTGGAATAGATTCCCGACGCTTCCACCCGTCGCAGCGTGTCGAGGTGCTCGCTCAGGCGCGGCGGATTGGGGTCGATCAGCGGATAGCGTAAGTCTGCCATGACAACCGCTTGTGGCAGCAGCGGCCTAAAAAGCGGTTACGCTTGGCGAAATGAGTACGCAGGCGTAACATCGTTGCGGGGCCAATCAGGGAGACGCGGGATGGCGGTCGATTTCCTCCTCAACGGCAGGCAGATGTCGTTCGACGGCGATCCCGACACGCCGCTGCTGTGGGTCATCCGCGACCATGCCGGGCTGACCGGCACCAAATATGGCTGCGGCATCGCGCAGTGCGGCGCGTGCACGGTGCACCTCGATGGCAAGAACCGGCGGTCCTGCGTGACGCCGATCGACACCGTCGCGGGCAAATCGGTGACGACGATCGAGGGGGTGAGCGGCCCGGTCGCCGCTGCCGTCCAGAAGGCCTGGGTCGCGATCGACGTGCCGCAATGCGGGTTCTGCCAGTCGGGGCAGGTGATGAGCGCGATCGGCCTGCTGTCGGCCAAGCCCGATCCGACCGACGCCGATATCGACGCCGGGATGGCGGGGAATATCTGCCGGTGCGCTACCTATGTGCGGATCAGGCAGGCTATTAAAGATGCGTCAGCCAAGGCAGCCGCTGGCAAGGATGCCGCCGGCGCGAGGGCGCCGGCATGAACGCCCCGACCGCCGACCGCCGCCAGTTCCTCGCGGGCTCCGGACTGGTGCTCGGGCTGATGCTGCCGATGCGCGGCGTCCGGGCGATTACACCGGTCCCGCAATTCGCCCCCAACGCTTTCGTTCGGGTTCTCCCCGACAATTCCGTCACCGTTGTCATCAAACATGTCGAGTTCGGGCAAGGCCCGGCGACCGGGCTCGCGACCATGGTGGCCGATGAAATGGATGCCGATTGGGCGCAGGTCCGCATCGAATTCGCGCCCGCCAACGACCCGCTCTACAAGAACCTGATGTTCGGCACGATGGCGACCGGCGGGTCGACGGCGATGGCGAACAGCTGGGTGCAGATGCGCAGCGCCGGCGCGTCGGCGCGGGCAATGCTGGTCGCGGCGGCCGCCAGGCAATGGGGGGTGCCCGCCGCCGAGGTCAAGGTCGCAAAGGGCGTCATCAGTCACGGCGCCAAAAAGGCGAGCTTTGGCGACCTGGTGCAACTCGCGGCGACGATGCCCATTCCGGAAAAGCCCGTACTCAAGACGCCCAATCAATGGACGCTCATCGGTACCGACGTCACCAAGATCGACAGTCTGGCCAAGTCCACCGGCGCGGCGCAATTCACGATGGATGTGAAGGTCCCCGGCATGGTCGTCAGCGTGATCGAACATCCGCCGGCGTTCGGCGGCGCGGTCAAGTCGTTCGACGCCACCGCCGCGATGGCGATTCCCGGCGTGGTCGCCGTCAACGCGATTCCCCAGGGCGTGGTGGTTTATGGCAAGGACACGTTCGCGGCGATGAAGGGCCGCAAGGCGTTGAGCGTCGTGTGGGACCTGTCAAAGGCGGAGACGCGATCGAGCGAGCGGATGATCGCTGACTACAAGGCGGCGAACGCCAATCCCGGCGTTGAATGCGAGGCGAACGGCGACGCCGCCGCGGCGATCGCGGGGGCGGCGAGGAAGATCGAGGCCACCTACATCTTCCCGTTCCTCGCGCACGCGCCGATGGAGACGATGGACGCCGTGATCGCGCCGTTCGCCGGCGGCGGGGCAGACTTCTATGTCGGCAGTCAGTTTCAGGTCGGCGACACGACTGCGGTGTCGAAGGTGCTGGGCGTCCCGTTCGACGCCGTGTCGCTCCACGAACAGTATGCGGGTGGCAGCTTCGGCCGCCGCGCAACCCCGGACATGGGCAACGCGGTCGAAGCGGCGATGGCGACCAAGGCGCTGGAGGGCGCGACGCCCGTCAAGCACATATGGACTCGCGAAAACGACATCCGCGGCGGCCGCTATCGCCCGTTGATGGTCCACCGCGTGGTCGGCGGGATCGATGCCAGGGGCGCGATCGTCGGGCTCGATATCCGCACCGCAGGGCAATCGTTCATGCGCGGCACGATGTTGTGGGATCCGAAGGCCAAGTTCGACGACGCCATGGTCGAAGGGCTGACGGGCAGCGCCTACGCTTTTCCCAATCTGCGCGTCGGGGTGAACGAACTGCCCAACGGCGTCCCGACCCTGTGGTGGCGATCGGTCGGCAACACCCACACGGCTTACGTGATGGAAACGTTCCTCGACCGCCTGATC
>JAFEEZ010000321.1 GCA_018240825.1 Pseudomonadota bacterium
AAGACTGCGCCCAGATAGTCATGCGCCCCGAAATCCTCAACCCGCTGTTCGCCGAAGTCACCGCGCTGAAGGGTGTCGGGCCGGGGCTTGCCAAGCCGCTCGACAAGCTCGGGCTGCATCGCGTGGTCGATGTCGCGTTTCACTTGCCGACCGGGTTCATCGATCGCTTGCCGCGCGACGAGCTCGACATGGCGGATGCGGGGCGGACGATTGCGATCACGCTGACCCCGGTCGATTACAGGACCAGCAGCAGCCCGCGCGGGCCGATGCGCGTCCATGCGATCGATGCCCGCGGCAACTACGTCAGCCTGATCTATTTCGGCGGGTCGTCGGGCTGGGTGAAAAAACTGTTGCCGCTGAACGAGCCCAAGCGCGTGTCGGGCAAGCTGGAGATGTACGGGCAGGAGTTGCAGATCATCCATCCCGACATTGGCGATGGTGATGAGGGCTTTCGCGAGCGTGAGGCGATCTATCCGCTGTCGGAGGGGCTGACCTCGCGCCGCCTCGGCGATTTCGTGCACCAGGCGATCGAGCGCGCGCCCGATCTGCCGGAATGGATCGAGCCCGGGCTCAAGGCGAAACACCAATGGCCCGACTGGCGCGATGCGCTGGCGCGCGCGCACGCCGACCCGGCCGATGCCAAGGCGCGCGAGCGGCTCGTCTATGACGAGCTGTTCGCCAACCAGCTGGCCTTCATGCTGGTCCGCGCCTCGTCTCGCGCGCGGCGGGGCCGGGCGCTCACGGGCGACGGACGCCTTCGCGCCCTGCTCAAGCTGCCCTATGCACCCACCGGCGCGCAGGCGCGGACGATTCGCGAGATCGAGGGCGACCTCGCCCAGACCGCGTCGATGCTGCGCCTGTTGCAGGGCGATGTCGGGTCGGGAAAGACGCTGGTCGCGACGATGGCGTTGCTGATGGCGGTCGAGGCGGGATCGCAGGGGGCGTTGCTGGCGCCGACCGAAATCCTGGCGCGCCAGCATTTCGAGACGTTGCAGCGCACGCTGGCGGGCCTGCCCGTCAACATCGCAGTGCTGACCGGGCGCGACAAGGGCCGTGCGCGCGAATCGACCCTGATGGGCCTCGCCGACGGCTCGATCCAAATCCTGGTCGGCACGCACGCGATCTTTCAGGAAGCTGTGGGCTACAAGGACCTCGGCCTGGTCGTGGTCGACGAACAACACCGCTTCGGCGTGGCGCAACGCCTGTTGCTTCAGGGCAAGGGCGACGCGCCGCATCTGCTGGCGATGACCGCGACTCCGATCCCGCGCACGCTGACGCTCGCGCAATATGGCGAGATGGACGTCAGCCAGCTCGACGAAATGCCCCCTGGCCGTAAGCCGATCGAAACACGCGTCGTGTCGGAGGATCGGCTTGGCGAGGTGGTCGAGGGTCTGGGGCGGCATATCGAGGCGGGCGGCCAGGCCTATTGGGTGTGCCCGCTGGTCGAGGAATCGGAGAAATCGGACCTGGCCGCCGCCGAGGCGCGCGCGGCTGCGCTGCAATCGCGGTTCGGTGAGCGGGTCGGGCTGGTGCACGGGCGGATGAAGCCCGCCGAGAAGGATGCGGTGATGGCGGCGTTCGCGAGCGGCAAGCTCGGCGTGCTGGTCGCAACCACCGTGATCGAGGTCGGGGTCGACGTGCCCAATGCGACGCTGATCGTGATCGAGCATGCCGACCGCTTCGGCCTCGCCCAGCTCCATCAGTTGCGCGGGCGCGTGGGGCGGGGATCGAGGAGGTCGATCTGCCTCCTCCTCCGCGCCAATACGTTGAGCGAGACGTCGCGGGCGCGGCTGGCGCTGATGCGCGAGACCAATGACGGCTTTCGCATCGCCGAGGAGGACTTGCGGCTGCGCGGCGCGGGCGAGATGCTTGGCACGCGGCAGTCCGGCGAGCAGGGTTTTCGCATTGCGACGCCCGAGCAACTCAATGATTTGCTGCCGATCGCCAACGACGATGCGCGGTTGCTGATCGACCGCGACGGCGGGCTCGACGGGCCGCGCGGGCAGGCGGCGCGGACGGCGCTCTACCTCTTCGAGCGCGACGCCGGGGTGCAGATGCTCCGTTCGGGCTAGCGCACGCCCTTCAGCAGCGCTGCGAGCAGTTCGTAATATTCGGCCATCCCGATCGGCCGGTCGAGTTCGCAGCCGATTCGTCCGCCCAGCGACCAGCGCACCTCCGCTCCGATCACGCCGACGACGGGCAGGGTGATGCGCAACCGTTCCCCGACCGGACGCTCGCCGACGATCCGCGCCATCAGGCCCTGCGCCGACATGTTGACCACCTGAAGCGACAAAGGCTGCGCGTCGGCTCCTACCGCCCGCGCCCGGTAATCGACCTCGTCGCGCGGCAATTCGCGCTTTTCGGTAAAGGCCAGAGCCGCTGCGGCCATCGGTGGTCGGTCCCCTGCTGCAGCCTCACGCTAGGGAAGGGGGCATGAAGAGCCTGAAAAGAAACGTATTTAACGCGCGTTAGCGATAATTAGGCAGCCACCAGCAAGCCGTGATGCTTCTTGCCCGCCGACACGCGCACCGGATTTCCGCGCATTTCGATGGT
>JAFEEZ010000322.1 GCA_018240825.1 Pseudomonadota bacterium
AGATCGGCCCGTCGCTGGCGACGAACTTCTTGTTGATGACGCTCCCCTGCCCGCCGAGCCACGGCCAGTCGGGTCGATAGAAGCCCGCGCCGTCGACCGCGAACACCGGATCGATGCCGTATTGCTTGCACAGCAGGAAGTCGTCCTCGCCGTGATCGGGCGCCATGTGGACGAGGCCGGTGCCCTGATCGGTCGTGACGAAATCGCCCGGCAGGAACGGCCGCGGCTTCGCGAAGAACCCGCCGAGATGGTGCATCGGGTGACGCGCGGCGGCGCGGGCAAGCTGCGAGCCGTTGAGTTGTCCTCCGCCATCCACTGGGTCCAGCGCAAACGCCATTTTCGCGATCGGCAGATCGCTGACGTCCACGCTCGCCAATGCGGCGTTCAGGCGCATTACTACGCTGGGGATCAGTGCAGTTGCGACGACGAGCTTCCCACCGCTGAACCACGGCAGCGCGCGCGCCACGCGGGCCATCGCTTCACCCGATGCCTGATCGCTCGTCGCTTCATCGAACGACAACCAGCAATCAACCAACGAATACTCAACCTCAGGCCCATAAGCCAAAGCCTGGTTCACAGGGATCGTCCACGGCGTCGTCGTCCAGATCACTGCATGCGCGCCGACCAGTTCGGGCGCATTCGGCGCTTCCACGATCTCGAACGCCACGTCGATCTGCGTCGACACGACATCCTCATATTCGACTTCTGCTTCAGCGAGCGCGGTCTTTTCGACCGGCGACCACATCACCGGCTTGGCGCCGCGATAAAGCTGGCCGCTTTCGGCGAACTTGAGCAATTCGCCGACGATCACCGCTTCCGACGCATAGTTCATCGTCAGGTAGGGGTCGTCCCATTCACCCATCACGCCGAGCCGCTGGAACTGCTCGCGCTGCACCGCGACCCACTTTTCGGCATAGGCGCGGCATTCGGCGCGGAACTGCGCGACTGGCACGTCGTCCTTGTTCAGCTTCTTCGCGCGATACGCTTCCTCGACCTTCCATTCGATCGGCAGGCCGTGGCAGTCCCAGCCAGGCACATAGGGCGCGTCGTAACCAAGGAGCGTGCGGCTGCGGACGATGACGTCCTTCAGCACCTTGTTCATCGCATGGCCCATATGGATGTCGCCATTGGCGTAAGGAGGCCCGTCGTGGAGGATCCAGCGCTTGCGGTCCTTGCGCTGCTCCCGCAGCTTCCCGTACAGATCCATCGCCGCCCAGCGCGCGAGAATCGCCGGCTCCTTCGCCGCGAGGCCGGCCTTCATCGGAAAGTCGGTCTTGGGCAGGAAGACGGTGTCGCGGTAATCGGGCGGAGATGTGGCATCGGTCATAGGTGCGGGGGCATTAGCCGAGCGGTTCGGACAAAACAAACGCTTCCCCGGCGAAAGCCGGGGTCCAGTTACGAGCGGCCCGAAACTGGACCCCGGCTTTCGCCGGGGAAGTGTGAAAGCAAGCGACGCGCGGTCGTCACATCGTCCGCCATCTGCGCCTTCAACGCATCCATGCTGTCGAACTTCGCCTCGGGCCGGATGAAGTCGATCAGTTCGACCGCGATCATCTGGCCGTACAGATCGCCGTCGAAGTCGAGGAAATACGGCTCGAGCAATTCCTTGGGCGGGTCGAAACTCGGCCGCACGCCCAAATTCGCCGCGCCGTCGAGCACACGCCCGTCGCTCAGCCGTCCGCGCACCGCGTAGATGCCGAACTTCGGCCGCAGATAATTCGCCATGTCGATATTGGCAGTCGGAAAGCCGAGCGTTCGCCCGACCTTGTCGCCATGCTGCACGACGCCCTCGATCGTGTACGGCCGGGTCAGCAACCGCGCCGCCTCGCGCGGCTCGCCATTGCGGAGCGCCTCGCGGATCCGCGTCGACGAGACCGTCGCTCCGTCGAGCTGGACCGGCGCGATCGTATCGACGGTAAAGCCGTTCGCCTCGCCCAGTTTACGCATCAGCGGAATGTCGCCGCTCCGCCCCTTGCCGAACGTGAAGTCCTCCCCCGTCGCGACGCCCGCAACGCCGAGATTGCCAACCAGGCATTGCGCGACAAATTGCTCGGCCGACAGCGCGGCGAGCGCGGCATCGAAATCGAACACATACATCGCGTCGACCCCGGCGGCCGCGAACAACGCGGCGCGCTGGTCGAGGCTGGTTAGCCGGAAATAGGCGCTGTCGGGCCGGAAGTATCGCATCGGATGCGGATCGAACGTCGCGACGATCGCGGGCTTGCCGCTGCTGCGCGCACGCTCCACCGCGCGGCCGACCACCGCTTGGTGCCCGAGGTGAAACCCGTCGAAATTGCCGAGCGCGACGAAGCCGCCGCGCAGATGGGCGGGCACCGCCGAGCCGCTGGAACGCCGCTCCATGGCGGGGCCTATAGGGGCCTCATTTGCCCGGCACCATCCCCGCCAGCAGCACGCGAATGACGTTGCCGCCCATCACCTTGCGGATGTCGTCGTCCGAAAAGCCGCGATCGATCAGCGCCTGGGTGATCGCGGCGACCCGGCTCGCGTCGAACCCGGTCGTGACGGCGCCGTCGAAGTCCGATCCCAGCCCGACATGATCGATCCCGACCAGATCGCGGACATAGGCTATCGCCTTCGCCACATCGGCCGGCCTGGTCGAGCACACCGCGGCGTCCCAGTATCCGATCCCGATCACCCCGCCGGTCCTGGCGATCCCGCGCACCTCGTCGTCGGTCAGGTTGCGGTTGACCTTGCACGTCGCCTGCACCCCGCCGTGGCTGGAAACGAGCGGGCGGCGCGCCATCGCAATGATCTCGGCGACCGCGGCATGGCTCGAATGCGCCACGTCAATGACCATGCCGAGCTTTTCCATCCGCCGCACAACCGCGACG
>JAFEEZ010000323.1 GCA_018240825.1 Pseudomonadota bacterium
CGGACCCTGCTGCACCGCGAGCTTCTGCTGCTGGTCGCTCAGCAGTCGGTCGACGAGCGCGATCCGCGCGGTCGCGGCGGCGATGTCGGCTTGCGCCTGCTGAACCTTGGCGGCGAGCGCCCGCTCCTCGGCGAGCGCCCTAGCGGCCTGATCGCGCTCGGTGTCGGCGGCGGCTTCCAGCTTGGCTGCGCGGTCGGCGGCGGCGGCGGAAGCGCTGCGGGCCTCGAGCAAGCGGCGTTGCTGGTCGGCGATGTCGGACTGCGCATTGCCCTGGCTGGCCATCAGCGCGACCGCGAACGGGGCAAGGACAATCGGGATCACCGTTAGCCGCATGCCCTACCCTTCGCGGTGATAGGGGTGGTTGGCAAGGATTGAACTCGCCCGCCATAATTGCTCGGCCAGCATCGCGCGCGCCAGCATGTGCGGCCAGGTTAGCCGTCCGAATGACACCAGCCAGTCGGCGCCGGCGCGCTCGGCATCGCCGAACCCGTCCGCCGCACCGATCAGGAAGCGCGCTTCGCGCACCCCGTCGTCGCGCCACTTGCCGAGCTTGTCGGCGAACGCGATTGATCCCGGCGTCTCGCCGGTTTCGTCGAGCATGACGATTCTGGTTTGTGGCTCGACCGCCGGCATCTTGCCGCCGGCGTCGGGCAGCTCGGTGACGCGCGTCGGCCACGATACGCGTTTCAGATAGCGATCGACCAGTTCAGCTTCGGGACTACGCCCGATGCGTCCCCTTGCCACGATGTGGAGGAGCATTTCCTACCTCCGTTCACCTTGAGCTTGTAGAAGCCTGTCCTGAGCGACGCCGCAGGCGGCGTCGAAGAGGGCGTGGCCAGGAACACGTGCTTCGACAAGCTCAGCACGAACGGTATTGTGGTTCGTCCCTAGTGCGCCAGCGGCGTCGGGCTGTCGCCGAACGCCCACATCCGTTCGAGATTGTAGAAGCTGCGCACTTCGGGGCGGAACAGGTGGACGATCACGTCGCCGGCGTCGATCAGCACCCAGTCCGCGGTCGGCAGCCCCTCGATCCGCGCGGAACGACCGGTTTCGGCCTTGATCCGTTCGGCGAGCTTCTGCGCCATCGACGCGACCTGCCGCGTCGAACGGCCGCTGGCGATGACCATGTGGTCGGCGATCGACGATTTGCCCGCGAGCGGGATCGAGATCGTGTCGACCGCCTGGTCGTCGTCGAGGCTCGTCATGACAAGCCGGTGCAGCGCCTCGGCGCCTTCGGCGTCGGACGAGCGGTACGCATTGGGAGATGTGGCCAAGTCGGTTCCTATGGAGTGGGTGGATCGGCGATAGTGGCGCCGGGAGCGCGCCGTACAAAACGGCGATGCCAGTTCGGGTCGGCCGCACGTAGCCGGGTTGCGGAGGTCGGATCAGGGCGAAAGCGCAGGAGCACGAGGGCCGGCAGTCTCCACGTCGTCCAGTTCTTCGCCTGGTGTGCGGGCCGGAAAAAGCGCCGCAACCAACCCATGGCGGGCACCGCCTGGGCGGCATGATCATAGCGCGGGCGCGCGATCACCGCAATCGGGATCGACTTCGCGATATGCCGCCAGCCCTTCCACTGATCGAAATTGATCAGGTTGTCCTCGCCCATCAGCCAGATGAACTCGTGCCCGCGATAGAGCCGCTGGACCTTGGCGAGCGTGTCGACCGTGTAGCGCGTGCCCAGCCGCTCCTCGATCGCGGAGACGCGGATCGGCGCATGCGCCGCCATCTTGCGCGCCGAGGCGAAGCGCACGTTGAACGGCGCCATGTCGGTCGCCTTGTCCTTGAGCGGATTGCCGGGGGACACCAGCCACCACACCTCGTCGAGCCCCAACGCCTCGATCGCCGCCAGGCTGATCGCGCGGTGCCCGGTATGCGCGGGATTGAACGACCCGCCGAGAAGACCGATGCGCATTAAACGAGAAGCTTGCGGACGTGATTCAAGCGCGGACCTGTCCCGTACCGCGGCCAATCCACTTGTAGGTCGTCAACCCTTCGAGCGCGACCGGGCCGCGGGCGTGGAGGCGGCCGGTGGCGATGCCGATCTCTGCGCCCAGCCCGAATTCGCCGCCGTCGGCGAACTGGGTGGAGGCATTCCACAGGACGATCGCGCTGTCGACTTCACGCAGGAAACGGTCGGCGGCGGCGGCGTCCGCCGCGACGATCGCATCGGTATGGTGCGAACCGTGGCGCGCGATATGCGCCAGCGCCCCGTCGAGCCCGTCAACCATCGCGACGCTGGCGATCGCTTCGAGATACTCGGTATCCCAGTCGGCGTCGCTCGCGGCGGCGAGGCCGGGATGGAGCGCCCGCGCCTCGTCGTCGCCCCTCACCTCGCAGCCCGTCGCCGCGAGTGCGGCGATCAAGTCGGCGGCGTGCGCGTATGCACGATCGATCAGCAGAGTCTCCATCGCACCGCAGACGCCCGTGCGGCGCATCTTCGCGTTGACGACGATCTTTTCGGCCATCGCCGGATCGGCGGATGCGTGGACGAAGACGTGGTTGATGCCGTCGAGATGCGCGAGAACTGGGACGCGCGCCTCCGCCTGGACACGTGCAACCAGCCCCTTGCCGCCGCGCGGCACAACCATGTCGATCACGCCCTCGCCCGCCAGCATCGCGCCGACCGCGGCACGGTCGGTCGTGGGGACGAGTTGCACCGCGTCGGCGGGCAGACCGGCGTCGGTCAGGCCGTCGACCAGCGCGGCGTGGATCGCGCGGTTGCTTTCGACCGCTTCCGACCCGCCGCGCAGGATCACCGCATTGCCCGATCCGACGCACAGGGCGGCGGCGTCGGCGGTCACGTTGGGGCGGCTTTCGTAAACGATGCCGATCACCCCGATCGGCACGCGGACGCGCGACAGGCGGATGCCGTTGGCGGGCACGCTTTCGTCGATCGTCTCGCCGACCGGATCCCTGAGCGTCGCGATCGTCGCCACCCCGTCGGCCATCGCCGCCACGCGTTCTGGCGTCAGCTTGAGCCGGTCGAGCATCGCGCTCGACAATCCGGCGTCGGCCGCCCGCGCCATGTCGATCGCGTTGGCGTCGAGGATATTGGCCTCGGCCGCGCGTATAGCCCGCGCCATGGCGGCCAGGCCGCGTCGCTTGTCGGCGGTCGACAGCCGTCCGAGTTCGCCCGCCGCGACGCGCGCGCCGCGGCCCAGCGCCGCGATTAGCGCAATGGAATCAATCTCGACATCGACGATCGTCGCCATGGCCGCGCGATACCACGGAGCGCCGCCCCGCCAAAACGGTATCGCCTTTCAACGCGCCAATGCTATCGGTTGCGCCATGAACGCGGGGATGCAGATGGCCGGCGACATCGCGACCGGCGCGTTGCTGGGCAGGGCGGTCGAGCCGGAGGCCGGGGAGCATGGCGTCGACGCCGCGCATGGCGTCTGTCTCAATTGCGGGACCGGGCTGATCGGGGAGTTCTGTCACGCCTGCGGGCAGAACGGGCACGTGCACAAGACGCTGAGTTCGATCGGGCATGATTTGCTCCACGGTGTGTTCCACTTCGAAGGCAAGGTGTGGCGCACGCTGCCGATGCTCGTGCTGCATCCCGGCAGGCTGACGCGGCGTTACATCGACGGCGAGCGCGCGCGGTTCGTGTCGCCGCTCGCCCTGTTCCTGTTTTTCGTCTTTCTGATGTTCGCGACGATCCACAGCCTGGGCGGCGACATGAACTTCGATGCGACGCCGCGATCGCGCGAGGAGAGGATTGCGAGCGTCGACGGGCAGATCGCCAGGACGCAGGCCGAATTGAACAGGCAACAGGCGATCGCCGCCAAGGGCGGCCCTGACGCCGAGGACGCCAACAGCGAAATCGTTGGGTTGAAGGCGACCCTTTCCGGGCTTCAGGTTGCGCGCAACACGATCGCGACGAGCAAGGACGGCCATACCCGCGTCACGCTGGGCGCCGCCAAAACCGGCTGGAGTCGGCTCGACCACGGTATTCAGAAGGCGAACGAAAACCCCGAACTCGCGCTCTACAAACTGCAAAGTTCGGCCTACAAATACAGCTGGGCGCTGATTCCGATATCGGTTCCGTTCGTGGCGCTGCTGTTCCTGTGGCGGCGCAGGTTCAAACTCTACGACCACGCGATTTTCGTGACATATTCGCTGTCATTCATGATGCTGCTGGTCACGATCGTCACCTTGCTCATGATGATCAACGCGCCCGGCTGGTCCTTTGGCCTGTTGATCGCGTTCGCGCCGCCGGTGCATATTTTCGCCCAGCTGCGCGGGACCTATGCGCTGCGCTGGTTCTCAGCGTTGTGGCGGACGATCGCCCTGCTGATCTTCGGCAACATCACGCTGACATTGTTCTTCCTGCTTCTGCTCGGCATGGGGCTGATGGAGTGACGCGGCCCTAGTGGGCGCGGCAGGCGAGCGCTTCGAGGACATCGTCGACCCGCGCGGGATCGCCGACGGCGATCACGTCGCCCGCGCTGCCGGCTGTCAGCGGATCGCCCGACCAGTCGCACATCCGTCCGCCTGCGCCCTCGACCACCGGGATCAGCGCAGCGAAATCGTGGAGCTTGAGCCCGGTTTCGATCACGATATCGATATGGCCCGAAGCCAATGCTCCGTAATTGTAGCAGTCGCCGCCATAGAGCGGCTCCTGACGCAGATTGCCGGCCGCGACGGTCTCGATCAGCGCCATGTAGTGCTCGGCTTCATGCGGATCGAACAGATGCGGGCTGGTCGTGGCGATGCTCGCGCCGGCAAGCGCCGGGCAGGCGCGCGTCCTGGCGGGCTTGCCGTTGAACAGGGTGGCCCGTCCGATCGCGCCAACCCAGCGCTCGCCGATGATCGGCTGGTCGATGATTCCGATCGCCGGCCAGCCGTCAACGACGAGCGCGATCAGCGTGCCGAAGATCGGCCGGCCCGCGACGAACGCGCGCGTCCCATCGATCGGGTCGAGCACCCATTGCCGCCCCGTCGACCCCTCGATGATGCCGAATTCCTCGCCCACCACGCCGTCGCGCGGCGCCTCGGCGGCGAGCAACGCGCGCATCGCCTGCTCGGCGTCGCGGTCGGCGGCCGTGACGGGGGACAAATCGTCCTTGGTCTCGA
>JAFEEZ010000324.1 GCA_018240825.1 Pseudomonadota bacterium
GTCGAGGGATCGGTGCTGGAGGAGCTGGTGATCACCGATTCGATCGGCAATCACGATGTGATCGGGCAATCGAAGGGCGTTCGCCACCTCACCATCGCGCCATTACTCGCCGAAGCGATCCGGCGCACCGCCGAGGAAAGCTCGGTTTCGAGCCTGTTCGACTAATAGGTTGCGCCGTTCTTGATCAAGTGATCGAGCACCGCGGGATGCAACGGCTGACGAAACCGGCCGCCGATCACATCCTTGCGCCGCCACGCGACGTTTGCTTCGAGCCCCTGCAACCCTGGCAACGTCACCCAGATCAGGTCGCCGACGTCGAGCCCGTAATGCGCCTCCGCGCGGAACCCCGTCACCGACATGTCGAGGACGCGGATATCGAACCTGGCCGCGGTGCGATTGCGCAGGTGCGCGCGCAAAATCACCGGCCGCCGCGGCTGGCGCCGATTGTCGTCCCGAGAAGCGACCGGGGCGTCGAACCCGAATGTACGCGCATCCATGACCGCAACTTGTGGTTATCAAACGTTAAATTTGTACAAATCCGACAGCCCGGATGCGGCTTTTTCGCATTGATCCAGATCAGGTCGCCCGGGGGCCAATTGACGCCGGCGATCGCCGCCAACACGTGGATCGCGCCATTCTGACGGAACGCCCTTCGACGGCCCGAGCAGGATCACCGCGGAACTTCGAGCGCGAAGAAGGGCGTTGCTCGCTCACTCGAGCGAGGCGCGCGGGGTGCGGACACCGGCACGATCGCGGCGCTTGAGTTGGGCCTTGAGCGTGTCGGGCCACGGCGCCCACAGAAAGCCGAAGCTGACCGCCCCCCGCTTCGTCTCGACCGCATGGTGGATTCGGTGCGCCTGGACGATGCGTCTCATGTACGCCGATTTGGGCAAGAAGCGCGTTGCGACGCGTCGATGGACGATCACGTCGTGGAACCCGAAATAGATCGCGCCATAGGCCGCGATCCCCCCCCCGATCCATGCACAGCCCGGCCACCAGCCGAGTTGCACGCCGCCGAGCAGCAGCACGATCGAGGGAATCGCGAAGATCACGCCGTACAGATCGTTGAGTTCGAACCGCCCCGTCCT
Organism: Pseudomonadota bacterium; assembly: GCA_018240825.1. Lineage (GTDB taxonomy): Bacteria > Pseudomonadota > Alphaproteobacteria > Sphingomonadales > Sphingomonadaceae > Sphingomonas. The sequence goes on from JAFEEZ010000324.1 coordinate 1,089, forward strand.
CGCGCGATGGTGGCTCGCGTGCAGGAACCAGCCCGGCCCGTGCATCACCCAGCGGTGCATGACGTACGCGAACCCCTCCATGCCCAGCACCGTCAGGAGGAAGATCGCGATGCCCAGCGGCCAACTCATGGCGGCGCATATAAGCCTTGCGCGTTGGCAAGGCGAGCCGGGGGTGGATTCGCCGACGCCGCTGTGCTTAAGGCTCCAACATTCCCATCATTCGAAAGGCGTGAGTCCGCCGTATGAACATCCACGAATATCAGGCCAAGGAATTGCTCGCCAAGTTCGGCGTCCCTGTCCCCGCGGGCTATGCCGCCTTGTCGATCGAGGAAGCGGTGGAGGCCGCGAAGAAGCTGCCCGGGCCGCTTTATGTCGTGAAGGCGCAGATCCATGCGGGCGGTCGCGGCAAGGGCAAGTTCAAGGAACTCGGTCCCGACGCCAAGGGCGGCGTGCGGCTCGCCAGGACGCTCGACGACGTGCGCACGAACGCTCAGGAGATGCTCGGCAACACGCTGGTGACGATCCAGACCGGTGAGCACGGCAAGCAGGTCAACCGCCTCTATGTGACCGACGGCGTTGACATCGCGAAGGAATTCTACCTCGCGCTCCTCGTCAACCGCGCGAGCGGGCGGATCGGCATGGTCGTCTCGACCGAAGGCGGCATGGACATCGAAACCGTCGCGCACGACACGCCGGAAAAGATCACCACGATCGACATCGATCCCGCCACCGGCTTCATGCCGCACCACGGCCGCGCCGTCGCAGCGGCTTTGGGCCTCAACGGTGACCTCGCCAAGCAGGCGGCGTCGACCGCCTCCAAGCTCTACGACGCCTTCCTCGGCACCGATGCCGAGCAGATCGAGATCAACCCGCTCGCGGTCACCGACGACGGCAAATTGATGGTCCTTGACGCCAAGGTCGGCTTCGACGGCAACGCGTCGTTCCGCCACAAGGACTTGATGGACTTGCGCGACGAGACCGAGGAGGACCCGGCCGAGCTCGAAGCGTCGAAATACGACCTCGCTTACATCAAGCTCGACGGCGATATCGGCTGCATGGTCAACGGCGCGGGCCTCGCGATGGCGACGATGGACATCATCAAGCTGAACGGCATGTTCCCGGCGAACTTCCTCGACGTCGGCGGCGGCGCGTCGAAGGAAAAGGTGACGGCTGCGTTCAAGATCATCCTGCAGGACCCCAATGTGAAGGGCATCCTGGTCAACATCTTTGGCGGCATCATGCGCTGCGACATCATCGCGGATGGGATCGTCGCCGCGGCGAAGGAAGTGAATTTGTCGGTGCCTTTGGTGGTTCGCTTGGAAGGCACGAACGTCCAGCAGGGTAAGGACATCCTGGCCAATTCGGGGCTGCCGATCGTCGCCGCCAACGACTTGGGCGACGCTGCTCAGAAGATCGTGGCCGAGGTGAAGAAAGCGGCCTGACGCTCCCTCCCCAGGAAGCGTTTCGGTTTGACGGAGAGAATGCGATGAAGGTGCTGGTGCCGGTCAAGCGCGTGCTTGATTACAACGTGAAGCCCCGCGTGAAGGCTGACGGGACGGGGGTCGACCTGGCCAACGTCAAGATGTCGATGAACCCGTTCGACGAGATCGCGGTCGAGGAAGCGATCCGTCTGAAGGACAAGGGCGTGACGGAGATCGTCGCGGTGTCGATCGGCGAGGCGAAGTGCCAGGAAACATTGCGCACCGCGCTCGCGATGGGCGCTGACCGCGCGATCCTGGTCCAGACCGACGACAAGGTCGAGCCGCTCGGCGTCGCCAAGCTCCTCAAGGCGATCGTCGAGGCCGAGAAGCCCGATCTGATCATCCTCGGCAAGCAAGCGATCGACGACGACAACAATCAGACGGGCCAGATGCTGGCGGGCCTGCTCGGCGTCGGCCAGGCGACCTTCGCATCGAAGGTCGAGCTGACGGCGGACAGCGTCACCGTGACGCGCGAAGTCGATGGCGGGTCGGAGACCGACAAGCTGACGCTGCCAGCGATCATCACCACCGACCTGCGCCTCAACGAGCCGCGCTACGCCTCGCTGCCCAACATCATGAAGGCCAAGTCGAAGCCGCTCGATCAGAAGACGCCCGCCGATTACGGCGTCGACGTGTCGCCGCGCCTGACCACGCTCAAGGTCGTCGAGCCGCCCAAGCGCACCGCGGGGGTCAAGGTCGCCGACACAGACGAACTCGTGGCGAAGCTGAAGGCGATGGGTGTCGCGAAGTAAGGCTGGTTGGCATTTCCCGTTCGTCCTGAGCTTGTCGAAGGACGTGATCTGGGCACGGGCTTCGACAAGCTCAGCCCGAACGGTTTGAGGGGCGGCATGCCCCGGAGAGGTTGAAGAGATGAAGACTCTGGTTTGGGTCGAACATGATGGCAAGGCCGTCAAGGATGCTACGCTCGCCGTGGTCACCGCCGCGTCGAAGCTCGGCGAAGTCCACCTGCTGGTCGCGGGCCAGGGCGTCGATGGCGTCGCGGCCGAAGCCGCCAGGATCGCCGGCGTGGGGAAGGTCCATGTCGCCGACGATGCTGCCTACGCGCACGCGCTGGCGGAGAATGTCGCGCCGCTGGTCGTGTCGCTGATGGACCATCACGACGCGTTTCTCGCGCCCGCCACGTCGAACGGCAAGAACATCGCGCCGCGCGTCGCCGCGCTGCTCGACGTGATGCAGATCAGCGACATCTTGTCGGTCGAAAGCGATGACACGTTCACGCGCCCGATCTACGCCGGCAACGCGATCGCAACGGTCCGGACCAAGGACGCGAAAAAGGTCATCACCGTGCGCGGCACCGCGTTCGAGAAAGCCGCGACCGAGGGCGGATCGGGCGCAATCGAAAAGGTCGCGGCAACCGGCGACAAGGGCGTGTCGTCCTATGTCGGGTCGGAGATCGCCAAGCTGGAACGCCCCGAACTGACCAGCGCCAAGGTCATCGTGTCGGGCGGCCGCGCGTTGCAGAACAGCGAGAACTTCCACTCGATCATCGAGCCGCTTGCCGACAAGCTCGGCGCCGCGGTCGGGGCGAGCCGCGCGGCAGTCGATGCGGGGTACGTCCCCAACGACTATCAGGTCGGCCAGACGGGCAAGATCGTCGCCCCCGAAGTCTATATCGCGGTCGGCATCTCCGGCGCGATCCAGCATTTGGCGGGGATGAAGGATTCCAAGACGATTATCGCGATCAACAAGGACGAGGACGCCCCGATCTTCCAGGTCGCTGACATCGGCCTGGTCGGCGACCTGTTCAAGATCGTGCCGGAGTTGACGTCCAAGCTCTAGGGCTGAGACTCATTCAGAGCCAGAAGGCGATGGCGGTTGCGAGCGCGATGCCTGACAGGAAGTTGGCGGCGAGCTTGTCGTAGCGGGTGGCGACGCGTCGGAAGTCCTTGAGACGGCAGAA
>JAFEEZ010000325.1 GCA_018240825.1 Pseudomonadota bacterium
ACTACGCGAAGGACGTCGCGGCCTTCGGCTACACCTTCCAGCCGCAGTTCTCTCGCGCCGCCTCGCTCGCGCAAGCCTGCGCCGCCTCCCTCGCCTCGCTCGTCACGCTGGCGCGGTAAACGGCCTTCCCTCCCTTCCAACCTCAGTCCGCCGCCGAGCCGAGCAGCACCTTCAGCTTGTCGCGGAAATTCCGGCTCAGGCGCAGCTTCGTGCCGTCGTTCATCAGCACGTCGTGGTCGCCGTAGAGCGTGGGCGTGATCTTTTTGATGTGCCCGGTGTTGACGATGAACGAGCGGTGGATGCGCACAAACGGTCCCGCCGCCAGCCGCTGCTCCACGGCCTGCAATGTATCACGCACCCGATACGTCTGGGGGCCGACCCGGAGCTTCACAAATTCATTCTGCGCCTCCACCCAGGCGATGCTCGCCGGCTCGAGGAAGAGGTGCTCGCCATCAACCTTGAAAACCAGCCGCGCCGCCGCGGGGACCGGCCCGGCCGCGGGCGCCGCGGGCCGCTCCGCCGCCGCGCCGGCCTCCATGCGCCGCAGCAGCTCCAGCAGCTCGCCGGATTTGCGCTGCGCCGCCGCGGTGTCGGCCAGCCGCAGCTGCTCCTTGGCCCGCGCGAGCGCCGCGGCAAACCGCGCCGGGCGGAAGGGTTTCACGATGTAGTCCACCGCGTGCTGCTCGAAGGCCTGCACCGCGTAGTGGTCGTACGCCGTCACAAACACGACGGCCGGCCGCTCCGCCGCCGGGAGCTCCGCCAGCAGCTCAAGCCCGCCGAGCTCCGGCATCTGCACGTCGAGGAAGACAAGGTCGGGCCGCCGCGCGCGGATCTCCGCGAGGGCCGAGCGCCCGTCGCCGCAGGTGCCGGCGATCTCGACGCCTGCATCCCGCTCCAAGAGAGCCGCGATGCCTTCGCGGGCCAAGGGTTCGTCATCGATGATCAGGGTGCGGATTTTTTTCATAAGGGGGCGTTGGCCAGTTTCGGGCGGTCGTTCTGTCCGGCGGCCGGAGCGGCATCCCGCCACGGGAGGTCGAGCTGCACCACCGCGCCGCCTTCCGCGCGCGCGGTGATCTCGAACCGGTAGTCCGCGCCGTAAACGTGGTCGAGCCGGCTGCGGGTATTGCGCAGGCCGATGCCGGTCGGCTTCACCGGCCAGCCGCCAGCCAGCGTGCCGGGCGGGAGGACGGGCCCGTCGTTCCGCACCTCCACCCGCAGGCGGTCGCCGGCGCGGCTCGCCGTGAGGGTCACGCCGCCGGGGCCGGAGCGCCGGGCGACGCCGTGCTTGATCGCGTTTTCCACGAGGGGTTGCAGCAGCAGGTTGGGCACCACGCAGCCGAGCGTCTCCGGCGGCACGTCGAACGCCACCGTCAGCCGCTCGCCAAAGCGGACGCGCTCGACCTCCAGGTAACACCGCACGAAGGCCAGCTCCTGCTCGAAGGGCAGCTCCTGCAGGTCGATGTTCACCATCACGAAGCGCAGCAGCTCGCTCAGCTGCACGATCGTCTCGTCGGCCTGCTCGTTGCGCCCCTGCCGCACCAGGGTCGAGATCGCGTTGAACGAGTTGAAGAGGAAATGCGGCTGCAGCTGCCCGCGCAGCGCCGTGAGCTGCACCCGCTGTAGCTCCGACTGCAGCTGCGCCGCCTGCAGCTGGAGCCGCAGCACCTCCTCGGCGCGCTGCCGGTACTTTGTGTAATAATCGATCGCGAACGACGCCGCGAAGAGTCCCCCGTAGGTGAGGAAGTCGATCGGCAGCCGCTCCAGCTGCGTGTGCCGGTAGGTCAGCCAGTCGGTCGGCAGGTCGAGCTCGTCGGGCAGCCAGATGTTGGGCGTGAGCCGCAGCAGATAGCGGGCGTTGGTGACGACGATGTAGATCGCCGCGCTGCCCGCCGCGAGCCGGGCGGCGCTCCGCAGTTTCTGGTCGCGGTTGAAGGGATACCGCCGGATCAGCAACAGCGTCGCCGGTGCGACGGGCATCCATACGTACCACGCAAAGCCATCCCAGCCGCGCATCACCGTGTGGACGTTGCGCCGCTCCCCCTCCTGACGCAGCATGCGCTGCCAGTAGAATCCGAGGTTCATCAGGGTGATCACGATGAACACCGCCGCCAGCTGCTGGCGCAGGATGGAGCGTTCGCCGGCGGCGAGCCCCGGGAGGAAGCGTGGAAAAACCTGCATGTTCGGATCGTGAGACGGGACCGCGCGGTGCGCAGTTACCGCGCAAATGTCCCCCGCCTGCTCTTTGGCGCAAGGGGCGTCCCCGTCATGCAAGTGCCCTTGTCTGCCCGGCGTTGACGCTCCCCGCTTCCCGCCTTCAGGCTCGCGCGATGTTCCTGCGCTTCATCGCCCCGGCCTTCCCTGCCGCGCTGCCTGCGGGTTTTCGCCGCGCATGAACTTCCCGGCCTTACGCTCCGCGGTGTTGCTGACGGTATTCGCCTGTACCTTACCGTCGGTCAGTTTCGCCCAATCACCCGATCCGCTCGCCGACCCGGAGTCAGGCGCGCTGCTGATCCGGCCTTTCCGGCCGCGCG
>JAFEEZ010000326.1 GCA_018240825.1 Pseudomonadota bacterium
AAGGGAAGTCGCGATGTTCACGCTGATCGCCGTTACGATGTTCGCGGGCGCGTTCGCCGCCGCCGCATTCGCCATCTACGCGACGGTCGCGCCGTCCCTGTCGAAGATTCACGCCGCGTTGTCCGGCGCGGGCAGCGTATCGACCCAGCCCCCGCTCCCACTGCCTCGCGCGTCGTCGATGCGCGTGTCGGTCAGGCCGACGGCGCAACGGACATATTGGCGCGCAGCCGCTTGATCCGGGCGTATCCGGCGACGCTGAAAGGTATCGTTGTCAGATAAACGACGCAGATCACGACCAACGTCGGCCACGGCGCCGAAATCAACGCCGCGCCGATCCCGACGATCACGACCAGCGCTTCGAACCGGATGCGGCGCCGCAGCCGCATCGACGACCAGCCGAATGTCGCGACGCTCGACACCATCAGAACAGCCACGAAAGCGACCCATGGTGCGACCACCCAAGGCGAACGAAACAGATTGTCGCCGGTTATGAACCACAAATACATCGGCAGCATCGCCGAGATCGCGCCTGCGGGCGCCGGGATGCCGGTCATGTAACCCGCCGACTTGCGCGGTTGCTCGGTCGCGTCGATCGCCGCGTTGAACCGCGCTAGACGAAGCGCACAGAACACCGCGAACAGCAACGCGCAGGCCCACCCGAACTTGGGCGAATTGGTCAGCGACCACAAATACAGGATCAGCGCCGGCGCGACGCCGAACGAAATCGCATCGCTGAGCGAATCGAGTTCCGCACCAAACCGGCTGGTGCCGCGCAGCATCCGCGCGACTTGCCCGTCAACCCCGTCGAGCGCGCTCGCGACCAGGATCATCACCACCGCGAGCTGCCAGTTCGCCCCGTTCACGTCGCCGATCGCGAACCGCACCCCGGTTAGCCCCGAGCATAGCGCCAATGCGGTCAGCGCGTTGGGCGTGATCGTGCGCAGGGGCAGGCCTTGCGGCGGACGCCGGCGCAGCGAGCCGGGCGGCCGCATTATCCCTCTCCTTTTGGGAGAGGGAGGGAGCCCGCATAGCGGGCGGAAGGGTGAGGGTCGATAGTGCATCCCGCCCCGCCTTCACGCCGCGCCGTTACGCGGCTTGCCCCCCTTCCGAGGGAAGAAGGGTAAAAAGACCTAATCACTGCGTAATCCCGCTCATCGCCTCGCCCCCGACCTTGCCCAGGATCGTCTCGCCCGCGATCGCGCGCTGGCCGGGCATCACCTGCGGCACGGTGTCGGCGGGCAGGAACACGTCGACGCGGCTGCCGAAACGGATCAGCCCGACGCGCTGCCCCACCGCGAGCATGTCGCCTTCCTTGACGAACGCGACGATCCGCCGCGCGACCAGGCCGGCGATCTGGGTGAAGCCGACCAGCCGTCCATCCTTCCCCTCGACGACGATATGCTGCCGCTCGTTCTCCTCGCTCGCCTTGTCGAGGTCGGCATTGAGGAACTTGCCCGAAATATAGACGACCTGGCGGATCGTGCCCGCGATCGGCGTGCGGTTCACGTGCACGTCGAACACGCTCATGAAGATCGACACGCGGATCAGAGGCGCGCCGCCCAGAATCGCGAGTTCGGGCGGCGGCGTCACCGGCTGGATCATCGTGATCAGCCCGTCGGCGGGCGCTACGACCAGGCCGTCGTTCTTGGGCGTGACGCGGATCGGGTCGCGAAAGAACGCCGCCACGCCAAGCGCCAGGAACGCCAAGGGCCAGAACAGCACGTTCCAGATCAGCAGGCTGAGCACCGCCGCGACCGCGACGATGACGACATAGCGCCGTCCCTCGGGATGCATGGACGGAAAGCGCCACTTGATCGTGGGCATGCCGATTTCCGGCGGGTCGATTGAAGGCATCGCGCTCGTCTAACCGCGTTGGCCCGGCAAGACAACGCGACGCTTTCCTACAATGCCGGCCTTGCGTTATGTTCCGCCGGGAGCTCTTTGACATCGTCGGCAATTCGGCGAGGACCCCCTTCCGCCAAGCGCACTGCGTCAGTGTGACCCGGTGTCACCTTTCGCCATGCGCTTGACCCTTCTCCCCACCGTCTCCTAGAGCGCGCGTCAAACCTCCCAACAGGAAGCAGAACATGGCCAAGATCAAGGTGAAGACGCCCGTCGTGGAAATCGACGGCGACGAAATGACGCGGATCATCTGGGAATGGATCCGCGAACGCCTGATCAAGCCCTATCTCGATATCGAACTCGATTATTACGACCTCGGCATCGAGCACCGCGACGCGACCGACGACCAGGTGACGATCGACGCCGCGCATGCGACGCAAAAATATGGCGTCGCGGTAAAGTGCGCGACGATCACCCCGGACGAGGCGCGCGTCGAGGAATTCAAGCTCAAGCAAATGTGGAAATCGCCCAACGGCACCATCCGCAATATCCTGGGCGGCACGATTTTTCGCGAACCGATCGTCATTTCGAACGTCCCGCGGCTGATCCCCGGCTGGACCAAGCCGATCGTCGTCGGCCGTCACGCGTTCGGCGACCAGTATCGCGCCACCGACTTCCGCGTCCCAGGCCCCGGCAAGTTGAAGATCAGCTGGGAAGGTGCAAATGGCGAGCGGATCGACAAGGACGTGTTCGACTTCCCGTCGTCGGGCGTCGCGATGGCGATGTACAATCTCGACGATTCGATCCGCGACTTCGCGCGCGCATCGATGCACTACGGTCTCAACCTCAAATGGCCGGTCTATCTGTCGACCAAGAACACCATCCTCAAGGCGTATGACGGCCGCTTCAAGGATCTGTTCCAGGAAGTGTTCGACGCCGAATTCGCCGACAAGTTCAAGGAAGCGGGCATCGTCTATGAGCACCGCCTGATCGACGACATGGTCGCTTCGGCGCTCAAATGGAGCGGCGAGTTCGTCTGGGCGTGCAAGAACTATGACGGCGACGTCCAGTCGGATCAGGTCGCGCAGGGCTTCGGCTCGCTCGGGCTCATGACCTCGGTTCTGCTCTCGCCCGACGGCAAGACGGTCGAGGCAGAAGCCGCACATGGCACCGTCACGCGGCACTATCGTCAACATCAACAGGGCAAGGCGACGTCGACCAACCCGATCGCTTCGATCTTCGCCTGGACCGGTGGCCTCAAATATCGCGGCAAGTTCGACGGCACGCCTGACGTGACGCGCTTCGCCGAGGAACTGGAAAAGGTCTGCGTCGAAACCGTCGAGAGCGGCAAGATGACCAAGGACCTCGCGCTGCTGATCGGCCCCGATCAGGCGTGGATGACCACCGAGCAGTTCTTCGAGGCGATCCGGGAGAATCTCGAAGCCAAGATGGCGAACTGGGGCTGACTCAGCCCGTCGCCCCGGCGGAGACCGGGGCCGCTGGCGGCGCTCGCTTACATGCCGGCCTCGGCCTCCGCCGGGGGCGCGCCCTTATTGTCCGGCGACCGGACATGTTCCGGCCGGAACCCCACCCCCACGATCCACGCCGGGATGCGCCGCAGGAGTCCGATCCGGTCGAGCAGCTTCGCGACGAGCGGCGGGCCATCCATTGGTTCGGCGCCCGTAAGCAGCGGCGCGATTATCGTGTCCTGCGCGAGTTGCTGTATCCGTTGAGTCAGTTTGACCGCGCGGATGCGGCGATCGTGAACCTTGTGGAGCAGCGGATCGGGGTCGTCGCCCGCCGCCATCGGCGCGGCGAGGATGTTCGCCGCCGCGACCGCATCCTGCACGGCGAGGTTGATGCCCACCCCGCCGATCGGCGACATCGCATGCGCCGCGTCGCCGATCACCAATAGGCCGGGGCGATGCCATCGTTCGAGCCGGTCGACCGTCACCGTCAGCAGTTTGACGTCGTTCCAACTCGCGATCGCCTCGTCGACTCGCGCCGTTTCCGGCCCGACTGAGCGCACGCGCTCGCGAAACGCCGCCAGCCCCTCGCCGCGAATCCTGTCGGCCCCGCCCTTGGGAAACACAAACGCGCATTGGTAATAATCGCCGCGGTCGATCAACACGAACAACAGCCCTGTGTCGAACACCCCCATGCTGTCATTCTCGGGCCGCACGGTTTTCGGCAGGCGAAACCAGAACACATCCATCGGCGCGCCGATCGCGGTCAAGGGTAGTCGATCGCGATGCCGCGAATCGCGCCCGTCGCAGGCAACCGTCAGCCGCGCCCGGACCTCGTCGCCATCGCTGGTCCGCACGCCGCGTACCCGGCCGCCTTCCTCGACCAACGCCTCACCCGCGCAGTTCCGGCGCAGCACAAATGTCGGATAGCGCCGCGCGGCGTCGGCGACAAAATCCAGGAAATCCCATTGCGGCATAAGCGCGATGTACGGCGCCGGAACATCGAGATACCGAAAATCGGCGATCCGCATGTCGCGTCCGGCAATCCGCGCGCCGAGCTGGCGGATCCTCTGGTGCGGGCGGTGCAACAGCTTGTCGAGCAGCCCCAGTTCGCTGAAGATGCGCAGCGTCGACGGGTGAACGGTGTCGCCCCTGAAGTCGCGCAGGAAGTCGGCGTGTTTCTCCAGCACGACCGTCCGCAAGCCCGCGCGGGCAAACAGCAATCCGGCGACCATCCCGGCCGGACCGCCGCCGATAATGCAGATATCGGCGTCAATCATGACCTGACAAATCGCTCCCGGCCTGCTTTGATGGCGTCATGGCAATGGGTCTCGACAATACGGGTTTCAGCGACGCGCTGGTGATTCTGGGCGCGGCGGGCATCGTGATCCCGGCGTTCGCGCGGTTCAAGATCAGTCCGGTCATCGGCTTTATCCTGGTCGGGATGCTCGTCGGGCCCGCCGGGCTCGGCGCGCTGGTCGGACGATACCCCTGGCTCTTCCATTTCACGATTTCCGACCCGCATGCGATCGAACCGTTCGCCGAGTTCGGCATCACGCTGTTGCTGTTTTCGATCGGGCTTGAACTGTCGTTGAAACGGCTTTGGGGTATGCGGGGTGCGGTGTTCGGGGTCGGCGCGGCCGAATTGTTCGGATG
>JAFEEZ010000327.1 GCA_018240825.1 Pseudomonadota bacterium
CGGTGCTTGACATCGGATCGAGCGAGACGTCGATCGGGCCGAACCCCGCCGCTCCGATCCCGATCCCCTGCACGACAATCCACAATCGCGTGATCGGCGCGCTCTGCGACAGCGGCGCTGCTTCGACCTGCGCGACGCGTCTGCGCGCGACCAGCAGCGCGATGAAGAATGCGAGGAAGCCGAGCATGATTGCGGCCAGACCGGGCAGGCCCACGCGTTCGTTCGGAAAGTAATGCAACATCGCTCGATCCTAACTCGGCTTGCGCAGCCTGGCCTGATAATCCTCGACCGCCCTCGAGCGGCGCAGCACCCGCGCGAACGGATCGACCAGCACGCGTGCATCGGCGGGCGCGTCGATCGTCGCCGTGCCCTCGGGCATCGGCACCTTTACCAGTCTGTCGCCGACCATCACCTCGATCGGCATCGGAAAGGGCAGATTGTCCGGCGTCAACCACAGCAGGGTCAGCTTGTCGCCGCTCCGCGCCTCGATCAGCTCGGGCAATGCCGCGCGGCGGAGGTAGACGTCGAAGAACCAGTCGTAATCCTTGCCCGTGACCTTCTTCACGAACGCCTGATATTCGCGCGTCGCGCCGTAGCGCGGGAGGAAGTTGCCGGGCCTGGGGTCGGTGCGGCCATAGATTTGCAGCCGCGTCACGTCCCAGAAATCCTTGTCGCCGATCAACCAGCGCAAGGTGTGGAGGACCCACGACCCCTTGTTGTAGATGTCCTGACCCGGGCCGCCCTTCGCGGTCTCGTAGACTTCCTCTTCCGTCAACACGCGATCGCTGACGATCGGCGCCGCATTGACGATCTGGTTGCGCTGCTTGTCCATCATCGTGGCGTAACGGGCATAGCCTTCGCGCCACAGGCCGTAGGCGGGTTGCATATATTGCTCGTACCCTTCGTGCAGCCAGTAATCGTCCCAATTGGCCACGGTCATCTGGTTGCCGAACCACTCGTGACCGAATTCGTGGTGAAACAGCCAGTCGAACCCCTCGGGGGCCTTCTTGTAGGCGTTGCCGTAGGCGTTGATCGTCTGGTGCTCCATGCCGAGGTGCGGCGTCTCGACCACGCCCACCTTCTCGTCGCCGAATGGATATGGACCGACATTGGCCTCGTAGAAGTCCAGCGTGGGGGCGAATTCGGCGAACAACGTCTTGGCCTGCGCCTCCTCGCCGGGTAGATACCAGTAGAACATCGGGATCGTATTGCCGAACCGGCTTTTGTAGTTGCCCGCAATTACTTCGTACGGCGCGACTGTCAGAGCGATGGCGTAGGTGTTGGGGTGTTTGACCTCCCAGTTCCACCGCGTCCGGCCGTCGGGCAATGTATCCATGCCCTTAAACACCCCGTTTGCGGGCGCCTTCAATCCCCTGGGTACGGTGATGTGGAGCGCCACCTTGCCCGGCTCGCCGGTGGGGAAGTCCAGGCAGGGCCACAAGATGTCGCAGCCATAGCCTTCGCTCGTGCTCGCGATCCACGGTCGCCCGTCCTTGGTTTTCGACCAGACCATGCCGTCATCCCACGGCGCGTTGACGGCGACGTGCGGCGTCCCGCCGAAGGTGATCGTCGCGGTGACGTGCTCGTTCGCGGCATAGACGCGCGGCAGCTTGATTGTCAGCCGCCCGTCGGGGTTGGCGAAAGCGCTTGCCGCGAGCGGCTTGCCGTCGATCGCCACCGCGCTCGGTCCCAGATTGCGGTCAAGATCGATGACCAGTTTGTCGAGCGGCGCTCTTGCGGTGAAGCTCAACACCGCCAGTCCCTTGAGCCGTTGCGTAGCGGGCAATACCTCGAACGACAGATCGGCGGCGTCGAATTGCAGCTTGGTCTGGTCGGGATCGAGCGGGCCGCCTGATCGCTGGGTTTGTTCGGTCAGCGGCGGCTCGCCCTTCTTGGGCAACGTCACGGCGCTCGCGGCCGCCGCAACCAGAGCGCTTATCCCCAGCAACGCGGCGCCGAAACCGCCCCGGCGATTGATGCTTCGCTCACCATTCCCATATACAGGGGCAAATCCGGCCATAGCCGCCGCCGTTGGAGTATCGATGACCCAGTCCTTCCCCGTATTGCCGCTGCGCGACATTGTCGTCTTTCCGCACATGATCGTGCCGCTGTTCGTCGGCCGCGACAAGTCGGTTGCCGCGCTCGAAACCGCCATGGCCGCCGACAAGGAGATATTTCTCGTCGCGCAACTCGATCCCGGCCAGGACGATCCCGGCCGCGACGATCTGTACGACATGGGTGTCGTCGCGACGATCCTGCAATTGCTCAAGCTGCCCGATGGCACCGTGCGTGTGCTGGTCGAGGGCAAGGCGCGCGCGACGCTGCGTGAATTGACCGGGGTCGGCGATCACCTGACTGCCAATGTCGAGCGGATCGACGAGCAGCCGTCGCAAGGCGTCGAGATCGCGGCGCTGATGCGTTCGGTGGTCGATCAATTCGAGAATTATTCGAAGCTCAACCGCAAGCTCCCCGCCGAAACCGCGGTGCAGATGAGCGAGATCGAGGAACCGTCGCGGCTTGCGGATTCGATCGCCGGCAACATCGCGATCAAGGTCGCCGACAAACAGGCGCTGCTGGTCGAACTCGACCAGTCGAAACGGCTCGAAATGGTCTACGCCTTCATGGAAGGCGAGCTCGGCGTCCTGCAGGTCGAGAAGAAGATCAAGTCGCGGGTCAAGCGCCAGATGGAGAAAACCCAGCGCGAATATTATCTCAACGAGCAGTTGAAGGCCATCCAGCGCGAGCTGGGCAACGAGGGGGAGGAAGGCGATGGCGACGAGATCGCCGAGCTGACCCAGAAGATCGCGACGCTCAAGCTGTCGAAGGAAGCCCGGACCAAGGCGACCGCCGAGCTGAAGAAGTTGAAAACGATGGCGCCGATGTCGGCCGAGGCGACCGTCGTGCGCAACTATCTCGACGTGCTGCTCGGCCTGCCGTGGGGCAAGAAGTCGAAGCTCAAGAAGGACATCGCGGCGGCGCAGGCGGTGCTCGACGAGGACCATTACGCACTGGAGAAGGTAAAGGACCGCATCGTCGAATATCTCGCGGTGCAGGCGCGCACCAACAAGCTGAAGGGGCCTATCCTGTGCCTCGTCGGGCCCCCCGGCGTGGGCAAGACCTCCCTCGGCAAGTCGATCGCCAAGGCGACCGGACGCGAGTTCATCCGCCAGTCGCTGGGCGGCGTGCGGGACGAGGCCGAAATTCGCGGCCACCGCCGGACCTATATCGGCTCGTTGCCGGGCAAGATCGTGACCAACCTGAAAAAGGCAGGCGCGTCGAACCCTTTGTTCCTGCTCGACGAAATCGACAAGCTCGGCCAGGATTTCCGCGGCGATCCGGCGTCGGCGTTGCTCGAAGTGCTGGACCCCGAGCAGAACAACAAGTTCAACGACCATTATCTCGAGATCGACATCGACCTGTCCGACGTGATGTTCGTGACCACCGCGAACACGCTCAACCTGCCGCAGCCTCTGCTCGACCGAATGGAGATCATCCGGCTGGAGGGTTATACCGAGGACGAGAAAGTCGAGATCGCCGAGCGGCATTTGCTGCAAAAACAGATCGAGGCGCACGGTCTGAAACCCGAAGAGTTCGTGCTGACGCACGACGGCCTGCGCGCGCTGATCCAGCGTTACACGCGCGAGGCTGGCGTCCGCACGCTCGAACGCGAGATCGCCAAACTGGCGCGCAAGGCGCTGCGCCAGATCCTCGAGGGCAAGGTCGAAAGCGTGACGATCACGCCTGACAACCTTCACGAGTTCGCGGGCGTGCAGAAGTTCCGCCACGGCCTGTCGGAGACCGAGCACCAGATCGGCGCGGTCACCGGGCTCGCCTGGACCGAGGTCGGCGGCGAGCTGCTGACGATCGAGAGCGTGACGGTGCCGGGCAAAGGTGCGATCAAGCTGACGGGGAAACTCGGCGACGTGATGAAGGAATCGGCGGAGACGGCGATGAGCTTCATCAAGGCGCGCTCACCGTCGTACGGCATCAAACCGAGCCTGTTCGCGCGCAAGGACATCCATGTGCACTTGCCTGAGGGCGCGGTGCCCAAGGATGGGCCGTCGGCTGGCGTCGGTCTCGTGACGTCGATCGTCTCGACGCTCACGGGAGTACCGGTGCGGCGCGAAGTCGCGATGACCGGCGAAGTGACGCTGCGCGGCCGCGTGCTGCCGATCGGCGGCCTGAAGGAAAAGTTGCTCGCGGCGTTGCGCGGCGGGATCGAGACGGTGTTGATCCCGAAGGAGAACGAGAAGGACCTTGCCGAGATTCCGGCCAACATCAAGGAAGGGCTGAAGATCGTGCCCGTCGAGCATGTCGACGAAGTACTTCGCCTCGCTCTGACCGGATCGCTCGAGGCGATCGATTGGAGCGAGGCCGACGAGCTCGCGGCTCAACCGCCCGCGCCGATCGCCCCCGCGGGCGAAATGCACCACTGATCGCGACCGAAACGATCCGCCGCAAATTTCCCCCAACGGGATTGGATTTGCGGCGGAAACGGTTTGACACAGGGAAGGGCAATCGCCTTACTGCGCCGTCCGCCGGTGCGGCGAGTCTCAATTACCGACATAAACTCAAAACGGGGGTTTCGAGTCCCATGAACAAACAAGAGCTGATCGCTTCGGTTGCCGACACGGCTGGGCTCAGCAAGGGCGACGCGTCGAAGGCGGTGGAGGCGGTGTTCGACGTGATCGGCGGCGCGCTGAAGAAGGGCGATGAAGTCCGCCTGGTCGGGTTCGGAACCTTTTCCGTATCGAAGCGCAAGGCGTCGACCGGCCGCAACCCGCGCACCGGCGAGCCGATGACGATCAAGGCGTCGACCCAGCCCAAGTTCAGGGCGGGCAAGGGCCTGAAGGATTCGGTCAACTAACCGGCTGGACAGCCGCGGCGCGCTCGCCTAGACGCGCCGCTCCCGACGATAGCGGGCGCGTAGCTCAGCGGTAGAGCACACCCTTCACACGGGTGGGGTCACAGGTTCAATCCCTGTCGCGCCCACCATCGCGCAGATGGTGAGACGGAGCAGCGAAGCTGATCCGCACATCCTCAAGCGCGGCCGGCTGCGCTGTAAGCGTCGTTCGACGACGCGACTTTGTCGCGGCGATGCGAAAAAAGGCGGTCCTTTTCAGGAGTCGCTTTCGCCCTTTTTGCTTCGCGCCACCTCCGCTGTCCTACATGGCGAGTCTTGGGATTGCCTGCGCAATCGCAGGCCGCCCACTTAAAACTTCGCGCTCAGCTCGAATCCCCAGGTTCGCGGGGGATTTAGGTTGCCGTAGTCGCCCAGGATACCGCCAAAGTTGGCCGAAACCAGCGCGGCGCCGTTATAATTGAGCACCGGCGACGAGTTAGCCGACGATCGGCGGTAGACGTAGGTTCGGTCAAACAGGTTGCGCACCCAAAAGGCGAACGTCACCCTATTGCTGGTTCCGACCGCGAGATCGGCGAGCGCGACGCGGCCGTTGACGATGAAGCTCGGGTCGGTCTTGGTCGGCTCGAGCTGAAAGCTGTACTGGCTGTTTGCATAAGCCGCGTCGAGGTGCACGCGAACCTTGGCATCGCCGCCGCCGACCGGAATCTCATAGTCGATCGCACCCGACGCCGCATTTTTCGGCGTGTAGACGATATACAATTGCTGCGGCAGGCCGCCGGTGATCGAGTTCACCGCCGATGGCGCCTTCCAATAGGTGTAGGCGTACGACGCCGTCAGCGTCAGTTCGGGAACCGGCTTGAGCGTAAAGTCGGCCTCGATGCCGCGGATCTTGCTCTTGCCCGCGTTTTGCGTCTGCTCGATATGCGCGCCATTGGTCGGGCTGGTCGCATTGGTGTCGAACAGATCGAAGTCGAACTGCGTGTTGCTGCGGTCCATGATGAAGCCCGCCAGGTTGAGCCGCGCGCGGTGGTTCCAGAAATTCATCTTCGCGCCGATTTCGTACGACTTCACAGATTCCGGCCCGAACGCATTGAAGCTCCGCGACCGGTCATTGGCGCCCCCGGCGCGGAAACCGGTCGAGTATTTGGCGTAAAGATGGATATCGTCGGTCGCGTCGACCGCAACGTTGATCATCGGATCGAAGCGGCTGATGCTGTTCGAGAACGTGAATGGCCGCGCGACGCTGTTCGGTGTCGCACTGAGTGGATTGAGGTCGGCGCGGTTGTTGACGACGTAAAGCTGGCCGTAGCGCTTGTCCTTGGTCCAACGGCCGCCGGCCGTGATGTGCAGCCAGTCCGCGCCCTGCGGCGTGTAGGTCACGTTGCCGAACGCCGAGTAGTTGTGGTCGAACGCTTCGCTCGCGCGTGTAATGAACTGGCAACTGTTGGTGAACTGCGGCGCGACCGGGGCAAGCGTGTTGTTGCACGACGGCGCGTAGGGCTGATAGCCGGAGTTCGCCGACGTGATCACGCCCGTCGCCGACGAATCGATGATCGGGTTGCGGATCGTATAGGCGCTGCCGTCCGCGTTGAACTGGTTGCTCAACGGCGTGGCGGCATATTCGGTCGCGCGTTCACGGAAATAATAGGCCCCGAATACGTAGCTGAACCCGCCCGAGCTGCCGACTGCCTGGAATTCCTGGCTGAACTGGTGCTGCCGCAGATAGGACAGGCTGTAGCGGCTGAAATTGGCGTTGGGGGCGAAAGTGCTGCGGTTCGCGCCGCCCGAGTTATCCCACTGGTCGGTCGACACACCGCGCCATGCGGTGATGGCGCGAAGCTCGAGCCAGGGAGCTGCCGTATATTTCAGGTTCGCCGAGAAGCCGTGCGTGATGTCGACGCTGGGCTGCTGGGGAACGCCGATGTCGGCGACCTTCTGGCGTTCGGTATGAACTTTCACCAGCGGCGCGAGCGGCGCGATGCAAACAGGCTTGGTCGAGCCGGCAGCGATCGTGCCGCCGCACGGAACCCCCGTCGGCGACGTAAGCAGCGAATAAACCGGCGTCGCGCCGGCCGGAGCGGTGTTGACATACGTTCCGACCGCATAGCCGCGCGGGTTGTAGCTCAGCAGCGGGCTGTATTGCGGCGTATTTTCGTCCTTCGCGTAATCGTAAGCGAAGTCGGCGATGAAGCCGGTGAACGGTTCCCAGCGCGCCGCGGCACGCCCACCCTCGCGGTCATAATAGTTCCAGCCGTACGACCCGGCGAGGGGGTTCTTCACCGTCGCGTCCTGGTGCTGGTAAATTCCGTCCAGCTTGAACGAGAAGTCCATAAATTTCGGCAGGTCGACGTGAATTTCGCCGTTGCGGCTGCCGTAGTTGCCGAGGCCGCCAGCGATGCGGCCTTCGAACTCGCCGCTCGGCGCACGCGTCACCAGCGACAGCGCGCCGCCTTCGGTATTGCGGCCGAACAGGGTGCCCTGCGGACCCTTCAGCACCTCGATCCGCTCGACGTCGAACAGCGCGGCGTTGAGACCCTGGGTCTTACCCAGCGCCACGCTGTCGACATAGACGCTGACGCCGCCGTCGCGCGCGGTCTGGTTCTGGTCGTAGGGCACAATGCCGCGGATGCCGATCGTCAGCGCCGACTGGCGCGCTTCGAAGGTCGCGATGCGCAGCGACGGCACCGTGCCGTCGGCGAGGTTGAACAGGCTCTGGACGTGACGATCGGTCAGCGCCTCGGTGTTGAGCACGGAGATGGAGATCGGGGTCTTTTGCAGGTTCGTCGTGACCTTGGTCGCGGTGACGACGATGTCCGCGAGGCCCTCGCTGGAGGTATCCTGCGGTGCGGGCTGATTCTCCGGCGCGGACGCGGGCGTCGCGGCGGGCGCTGTCTGCGCAAGGGCGGGCGTGGCGGTCATCGCCAGCAAGGCGCCGCCCAGGAGAAGCTGCGCGCGAAGGCGAGAAGAAAGGTTCATGATTTCCGGTCCCCAGCTCGGCGCGCTCTTGCGTCGCCGGTCGATCAAATGCCGACGATCCAGCCGCGAATCGGTGTCGCTCACGGCTTCGTCCGGGGTGCTCTAGGAATGGCGTGCGACGCTTCGGCGTCAGTGGCGTGACGGTTACGTAACGGCTGGATGAAACCTTGGAGACTCGTGTGACGGTTCGATGACGGTCACGCAGTCACGGCGCCTCACCGAACGCCCAGGGTCGTTCACGAAACCATTTGGTTATCACATACTTGACCCCGGCGCGCACCTTCATGCCCTGGTGAATTGTGCCGGGATTGGGTGCGCCGTCGGAGCGCAGGTTATTCCAG
>JAFEEZ010000328.1 GCA_018240825.1 Pseudomonadota bacterium
GCCATTTGATGTCGCGCCGAGCCGGATCGAACCGCGTGCGGTCGACGCCGCGCCCCCATACCCGCACGCGTCCGTCGGGCAGCGCCGACGCCATCTCTTCGTGAATCGGACGATTGGGGACCAGCACATAGTCGCTGCGGCCATAGAAGCGGGCGAGATGTCGCTCCGCCCAGCCGCGAAACAGGCCCAGTCCGTAATACGCGAAGTAGGTTTCGAACCGCGTGTGCAGGCTGGCGACGATCGGGATACCCCGCGCCTTCGCCCATTTCTGCGCGGCGACCCCGAGGAAATCGGGCGCCGAGACATGGACGATATCGGGCGCGAACGCCGAGAGGTCGCGCCGCAACCGCGGCGACAGGCCAACCGCCAGCCTGAATTCGGCGCGACCGGGAATCGCCACCGCCGGTGCGGAAATCAGGGTGCCGGCCGGGTCGAACGCGGGGGTCGACGTGGTCGGCGAATAGACGCGCACGTCGACGCCGTAACGCTCTTGCAGATAGGCGGCCAGCATGTTGAGCGCCTGGTTGGCGCCGTCGCTGACATAGTTGTAATTGCCCGAAAACAAGGCGACGCGGAGCGGACGACCATCGTTGCCCAGCGCCGCAATCGATCCGCCTGTCGTCGCCGTCGCGTCCCCCGCCACCGTCATCGCCGCTGCCTACGCGCCCTCAGCTGTGCGTACGATGAACGGTCTCGTCTATCGGCGCGGCAGATCCCGCGCAGCCCCTGCGGCGGCGTCAATATGGACGTGCGCTACAGGGGCGGGAGCGCCCAGTCGATCGGCTTTTCGCCGTGCGCGGTCAGGAAAGCATTGGCCCGCGAGAACGGCTTGCTGCCGAAGAAGCCGGTGTGCGCCGACAGCGGCGACGGGTGCGGTGAGCGCAGCACGAGATGCCGCCCGCCGCGGTCGGTCGAATCGACGAACGCCGCCTTTTTCTGCGCGTGGCTGCCCCACAGCATGAACACGGCCGGTTTTTCGCGGGCGTTGACCAGCCGGATGACCGCATCGGTGAAGCGTTCCCATCCGCGTCCCTGGTGCGACGCGGCCAGCCCCATCTGGACGGTCAGGACCGCATTGAGCAGCAGCACACCCTGTCCGGCCCAATGTTCGAGGAAGCCGTGCCGCGCCGGGGGGACGCCGAGATCGGCCTCCATTTCCTTGTAGATATTGACCAGGCTGGGCGGGATGCGCGTGCCGGGGCGGACGGAAAAACACAGCCCGTGCGCCTGTCCCTCGCCATGATAGGGGTCCTGGCCCAGGATGACGACGCGGACATCCTCCAGCGGCGTCAGGTCGAGCGCGCGAAACCAGTCCGCCCCGCGCGGGAAGATGCGCTTGCCGGCGGCTTTCTCCGCAACCAGAAATTGGCGCAGCGCGGCCATATAGGGATCGGCGAATTCGGCGCGCAACGGCTCGAGCCAGCTCGGATGAAGCTTGGGATCGCCCATGCCTGCTCTTGACCGCAGGCGGCGGTTCGCTGTCAATGCGCGGCATGATCCGCTTGCTCATCGCGCTTCTTGCGCTCATCGCCGCGCCCGCCTTCGCCGCCGACCCCGCCGATGGGCTGCAACCAAAATTCACCGCCGCGTCGAAGTTCGTGCCCGCGCGCACCGTCCAGGTGTGGCTGCCGCCCGATTACGCCGTGTCGAAGCGGCGCTATCCGGTGATCTACCTGCACGACGGGCAGAACGTGTACGACGACCCGTCGCCCTGGTCGGGCAAGAGCTGGGCGGTGCATCGCGCGCTCGCCAGGCTGATCGCCGAGCGCAAGGTGCGCCCCGCGATCCTCGTCGCGGTGTGGAATAACGACAACCGGATCGGCGAATATATGCCGCAAGCCGCGGTGCCGCCGATGGTGACGCCGGGCGATCCGAAGGCCGACGACCTGTTCAGGAAGCTGCCGGTCGAGCGCGCCAAGATCGCGGGCGACGCGTATCTCAAGTTCCTTGTCGCCGAACTCAAGCCGTTGATCGACAGGAGATATCGCACGCTGCGCGGCCCGCGCGACACGATGCTGATGGGGTCGAGCATGGGCGGGTTGATCTCCGCCTATGCGCTGGTCCGGTATCCCGACGTGTTCGGGGCGGCGGCGTGCCTGTCGACCGCATGGCCGATCGGCGACGGCTTTACCGAGCGCTGGTTCGAACGGCACCTGCCCGGCGGGCGACTCTATTTCGATTATGGGACCGGGACCAACGACGGCGCGATCGCGCCGTTCCAGGCCCAGATCGACGCGGCCGCCGGAAACCGGGGCAGCCGCTGGGTCAGCCGGGCGTTCCCCGGCGCGGAGCATAGCGAACGCGCCTGGGCCGCGCGCGTCGACGTTCCGCTCACTTTCCTGCTCGGCGCAAAGTGAGCGCGTCCCGGTCAGGCGACCGGGACGAGCGAGGTGGCGACGTTGATCAGAACCGCCGAGCAGATCAGCGCGCTGAAGACCGAGAACGCGCTCTGGGCGGAAAAGAAACGAACCGACATGGCAAAACTCCCTTCGATGCTGCGGGCGGCGGTGGATCCGACGACCATGCCGACAGAACTGCAGGGAGCGTGCCAGTTTATAACCGATTGATTTGTAAGAATATCGCCTGGCGCTGAAATATCCGATGGCGTACGGCGCTAACACTGCGCCGTAATTTGCGCCGTTGATTAGGAAATATCGCCATCCCCCTTGATGGCGTTGCGGCCGGCGGCCTTCGCCGCGTAGAGCAAGCGGTCCGCGCGGCCCATTGCCGATCCCATCACCTCGCCGGATTCGTGCGCGCTGACGCCGCCTGAAAAGGTGACGGCGCCCAATGGCGCATCGGTTTCGCGGAGGCGGTATTTCTTGGCGGCCACGGCGCCGCGGGCGGCATCGAGCGTCGCGACCGCCGCTTCGGGGCTGACGCCGGTAAACAGGATGGCGAACTCTTCGCCGCCATAGCGCGCGACCATGTGCTCGCCGCAGGCCTCGCGCAGCGCTTCGGCGATGACCTTGAGAACGCGGTCGCCGACCGCGTGGCCGAAACGGTCGTTGACCGACTTGAAATGGTCGATGTCGCACAGCGCGACGCAAATCGACGCACCGTCGTCCGAAGCCTTGGCGAAGGCGTCCTCGAATGCCCGGCGGTTGGCGAGGCCGGTCAAGGGATCACGGCGAGCGTCGTCGCGCGCCGCTTCCAGTTCGCGGCGCAGCGCTTCGGCCTCGACCGTCGCGGCGGCGAGCCGCTCTTCGGCGGCCTGGACACGGTCGAGCATCGCGCCCGCGAGTTGGGTGATGTCGTCGACCGCCGCGCCGCTGGCCGCGCGGATCGCGTTGGCGCCAGCCAGCAGATCGCGGCCGAACACTTGCGTTTCGGCTCGCAGGCCGGCGACGGTGTCGGCGAAATCCTCCACCTGCATCTGGGTGCGCGCCACCAGCGCCTGCATCATTGCGTTGGGCGATTCCGCAGCGGCGTCCGATTCTGCGCCGCTGCGCGCGACGGTCGCGCCAGGCCCGGCGACCTGGTGACCCATATCTTCGATATCGCGCGAGGTCAGACGCACGCCGCCGTCAGTGATCCGCGCAACGCTGGCGGCAAGCGCGCCCTCGGGGTTGCTCAACACGCGATGCGCAAAGGAATAATTGACCGGGTCGACGCTCAGCCGGTGGTCGGCCAGAAAATCGCCGATCGCGGCGTACAGGCGATCCGACGGTCCGAAAGGCTGATTCTTCTGTGCGGCGCTTGCCACCGTTTTATCCGTTTCCCCGTTGTCCCCGGGAAAGCGCGTAACAGCCCAACCGCTAATATAAGGTTTCCCGGGCCGCAGCCGGTCCCAAACCGCTATTTCAGGGCGCGCACCGCCGCCAGCGTCAGACGGACGTGATCGGCGGCGCTCATGTCGGAATGTACGAACGTGATCCTGCCGTCGCGCGCGATGACGTAGCTGGTGCGGTTGGTGACGGCGCGCATTTGCTTGGTGAACGGGTCGGGGACCATCCGGCCGAGATCGACGTCGTACGCCTTGACCACGCGCGGCCCCGCGCTCGCCACCGCGAACTTGCCGGCGCATTTTTCCTGGCTGAACCTGGCGAGCCGGTCGACGGTGTCGGTCGACATGCCGATAACGGTTGCGCCCGCCGCCTGGAATTGCGGGATTGCTTCGGAAAAATCGTGCGCTTCCTGATTGCACCCGCCGGTATAGGCCGCCGGAAAGAAATAGAGCACGACCGGTCCCTTCTTGAGCTGTTGCGACAGCGTCAGGCGGAATATCTTGCCGTCAATAGCCCCGCGCGTGGTGAAGTCGGGCGCAACCGCGCCGGGCGACAACGCAGCGACGGCGGGCACGGCGGCGAACGCGAGGGGAAGCGCAAGGAGACGAAGGCGCATGGGACTCTCC
>JAFEEZ010000329.1 GCA_018240825.1 Pseudomonadota bacterium
GATGAAATCGCCGAACGGCACGCTGACCGCCCCGATCTGGACGGGCCGCTTGGCCCCCGTCGCGACGGTGAACACCACCAGGAACAGCAAGGTCGTGATCGCCGGCGCCCAGATCGTCTGCAAGTGCACCTTGAAGAAACGGCGCACCTCCTTCACATAGAGGGTTCTCAGGCCGCCCCAGTTCACGCTCCGGATGACCGGAACGCCCGGGGCGGGCATCGCAGCGATTTTTTCCGGCTGTGCGGTGGGAGCGTCCATTGGCCTAGGCAGTTAGGCGTTGACGCACAGCGCCGCAACCGCCCGGGCGACGATTTGAAGAGGACGACGATGAGCTGGACAGACGAGCGGATCGACGCGCTCAAGAAGATGTGGGAAGCGGGGCAGACCGCGAGCCAGATCGCCGACGAGCTGGGCGGCGTCAGCCGCAACGCGGTGATCGGCAAGGCGCACCGCCTGGGGCTGCAATCGCGCCCGTCGCCGGTCAAGCCCAACGAACCCGGCGCGGCGCCCGCTCCCGCGCCCGCGCCGCCCAGGAAGGCTCCGGTCGAGGCCGCGCCGCGTCCCGCGCCGCCGCCCCCCGCCCCCGTTTCCGCCGCGCCGATCCCCGTCAGCACCGATATCGGGGTGCCGGCGCGCCCCGCCACGCCCGAGCCGATCCTTCGCTCGGTCGGTCCCGGCGGCTTTGTGCGCCAGGCGCCCGGCGAACAGCAGCCGCCGATCACGCCTGCCCCGCCCCGCCGCCTCGTCCCCGCCAAACCCTCTCCCGAAATGGCGGACAAGACGTCGCTGCTCGATCTCAGCGACAAGATCTGCAAATGGCCGCTGGGGCATCCCGGCGAACCCGATTTCCATTTCTGCGGCGAAAAGGTGAACCCCGGCTTCCCGTATTGCGTCGAACATTGCGGGCATGCGTACCAGGCGCAGCTCCCGCGCCGCGACCGCCGCCCGCCGCCGCCGCTGCCGTTCGGCGGGCCGCGCGTGCGCTGAGGCCGGCGCGCGGCGGCGCTCAATACGCCCGCTTGTGACGCGCCTCCCTTCGAGTGGAAGAGCAAAGGGACCCGCGACCCGGAGCCGCGTGGGAAGGTCGAGAGCGAGAACGATCCGCTCGAAGCGCTTCACAACCCCCGCACCCGCCCCGCGCCGCCTTACGATCAAGGTATGTTCGGTTATGCCGGTTCGTCCGTCATTTTTGCGACGCGAACGTCGTCCGCGCCGCTCAATCGTGCAGTCCCGCCACGCCTAACTTGCCGAGGTTGATCGTCAGCTGGATGCTCAGCGCGTGGTCCATCTGCGCCCGCGCGCCGCCGCGCGCGAAGCGATACTGGTTGAGATAGCCGATATCGGTCGTCAGGCCCTTGCCCATCGGGAAGGCGACGCCGACCATGTTGCGCATCCGCTCGTACCCGGCGCGCTGGCCCCACGCGGTGCTGTTCGGCAGGATGTAGCTTTCATGGCTGACGAACAAGGTCAGGCGCGTCGGCTTGAGCGGCAAATTGTACCGGATCAGCGGGCGGATGCGGAAGCCGACTTCGCCGCCGGTCGCCGCCAGCCGCTCGTCCAGTCGCAGGCGGCCCGCGAAACGGCCGCTGGTCACCACGACTTGCTGGCGAAAACGATCCTCGTCGGGCGCGCGGTTGGAGTTGTAAAAGGCGACATGACGATATCCGACGCCGATTTCGACGCCGTCGGCTAAGCGCCACCCGACCAGCCCGCCGAACTCCGCCGTGTAGAGCCCGTTCTGGCGATCGCTCAGCCGCGCGACCTCCTCGAGCGTGATCCGCACGTCGGGCGCGACCGGCGCCACCAGGTTGAGCTGTTCCCACGCCTGCGCATCCTGTTGCTGGGCGCACGCCGGGGTCGGCGCGAACAGCAATGGCGTCAGGGCGATCACGAGGTAGCGCGACATCGCGCCTGAGTGGCACGGTTCGCCGCCCGCAAGCAATGCGCGATAGCCGCTTGCCGCATCGAATCGCCACCCCCTATACGCCGTCGCATGTCCGACGACCTGTTCGCTTCCGCCGCCAAACCCGCGGCCGACTACACCGCCTCCTCGATCGAGGTGCTCGAGGGGCTCGAGCCCGTCCGCCGCCGGCCGGGCATGTATGTCGGCGGGACCGACGAGCGCGCGCTGCATCACCTCGCCGCCGAAGTACTCGACAATGCGATGGACGAGGCGGTCGCGGGGCACGCGACGCGGATCGAAGTCGCGCTCGAGGAGGGGAACCGGCTGACGATCGTCGACAACGGGCGCGGCTTCCCGATCGATCCGCACCCCAAATTCCCCGACAAGTCGGCGCTCGAAGTCATCCTGTCGATGCTGCATTCGGGCGGCAAATTCTCGGGCAAGGCTTATGCGACCTCGGGCGGGCTGCACGGCGTCGGGATTTCGGTGGTAAACGCGCTGTCGGTCGACACCGTGGTCGAGGTTGCGCGCGACCGGCAGCTCTATCGCCAGCGCTTCAGCCAGGGGCACACGCTGGGACCGCTCGAACACCTTGGCCCCACCCCCAACCGTCGTGGGTCGTCGGTGTCGTTCACCCCCGACCCCGAGATTTTCGGGCCCGAACTGCACTTCAAGCCGGCGCGGCTCTACAAGCTGGTCCGGTCGAAAGCGTATCTGTTCGCCGGGGTCGAGATTCGCTGGAAGTGCGCGTCTTCGGTCATCACCGACGACACGCCGCCCGAAGCCGTGTTCCAGTTCCCCGGCGGCCTCGCCGATCACCTGAAGGAACAGGTCGGCGACCGCGAGACCGCGACCGCGCAATTCTTCACCGGCCGCCAGGATTT
Organism: Pseudomonadota bacterium; assembly: GCA_018240825.1. GTDB lineage: Bacteria > Pseudomonadota > Alphaproteobacteria > Sphingomonadales > Sphingomonadaceae > Sphingomonas. Next base: position 2,788 of record JAFEEZ010000329.1, read on the forward strand.
TCCCGGCGAGAATCAGGGCCGCGTCGAATGGGCGGTGGCGTGGCCGCTGTGGTCGGACGGCAGTTACAGCTGGTATTGCAACACGATCCCGACCCCCGACGGCGGCACGCACGAAGCGGGCCTGCGCGCCGCGCTCGTCCGGGGATTGCGCGCCTTCGGCGAGCTGGTCGGGCAGAAGAAGGCGAAGGACATCACCGCCGACGACGTGATGACCGGGTGCGAGCTGATGCTCTCCGTCTTCATCCGCGACCCGCAATTCCAGAGCCAGACCAAGGACCGGCTGACCTCGCCCGAGGCGGCCGGGCTTGTCGAGAAAGCGGTGCGCGACCATTTCGACCATTTCCTTTCCGACAACATGGACCGCGGCAAGGCGCTGCTCGCCTATGTCGTCGAGCGGATGGACGAGCGGCTCGCGCGGCGGCAGGAGCGCGAGGTCAAGCGCAAGTCGGCCACCTCCGCGCGCAAACTGCGTCTGCCCGGCAAGCTGACCGATTGTTCGGCCGACGATCCCGCCGGCACCGAAATCTTCATCGTCGAGGGCGATTCGGCGGGCGGCTCCGCCAAGCAGGCGCGCGACAGGAAGACCCAGGCGATCCTGCCGATCCGCGGCAAGATCCTCAACGTCGCCTCGGCGACCAGCGCCAAGATAATCGCCAACCAGGAAATCGCCGACCTGACGCTCGCGCTCGGCTGCGGCACGCGCAAGGACTGCGAACCCGACAACCTGCGCTACGAACGCGTCATCATCATGACCGACGCCGATGTCGACGGCGCGCACATCGCGACTTTGCTGATGACCTTCTTCTTCCAGGAAATGCCCGACCTCGTGCGGCGCGGGCACCTCTATCTCGCGCAGCCGCCGCTCTATCGGCTGACCGCCGGGACCAGGAGCCTCTACGCGCGC
>JAFEEZ010000032.1 GCA_018240825.1 Pseudomonadota bacterium
CGCCTTAGCGCACCCGCATCGGGCATGATCCGCTCGGCGAAATAGCGCGCGGTCGTCAGCTTGGCGTCAAGGAAGGCGGCGTCGCCCTCACCCGCCGCCTTCATCCGTGCGGCCGCCTCGGCCATGCGCAGCCACATCAGCCCGACCGCGACGATCCCCATCAAATGCATGTAGCTGTGCGCGCCGGCGCCGACATTGTTCGGGTTGGTCATGCCGTTCGCCATGAACCACATCGTCGCGGCTTGAAGTTCGCTATTGGCCTTTTCCAACCGCCCCGCCAAATCCGCTGTCGCCTCGACCTGTTTCGCCGCAGCGACTTCCTCCGCCACCACCTTGAACAGCAATTGCACCGCGCGACCGCCGTTCTGCGCCAGCTTGCGTCCGACCAGATCCATCGCCTGGACGCCGTTGGTGCCTTCGTAGATCATCGCGATCCGGGCATCGCGGACGTACTGCTCCATCCCCCATTCGGCGATGTAGCCGTGCCCGCCATAGACCTGCTGCGCCTCGGTCGCGATCTCATAGCCCTTGTCGGTGCCATAGCCCTTGATCACGGGGGTCAACAGCCCGACCAGATCGGCGGCGTGCTCGCGTTCCTCCTCGGTCGAGGCTGCATGTTCGAGATCGACCTGGAGCGCACCCCACAGACACAGCGCGCGGAGCCCCTCGGTCAGCGCCTTGGCGTTCATCAGCATCCGCCGCACGTCGGGGTGAACGAATAGCGTGTCGGCCTTTTCCTGCGGGTCCTGCGCCCCGGTCAGCGCGCGACCCTGGCGGCGGTCGTGCGCATATTGCACCGCATTCTGGAACGCCGTCTCCGCGACGCCCAGTCCCTGCAATCCTACGCCCAGCCGCGCCGCATTCATCATGATGAACATCGCGGCGAGGCCCTTCATCTCCTCGCCGACCAGCCAGCCCTTCGCGCCGTCATAATTCATCACGCAGGTCGAATTACCGTGGATCCCCATTTTGTGTTCGATCGACCCGCACTGGACGGCGTTGCGCTCGCCCAGCGATCCGTCGTCGTTGACCAGCACCTTGGGCACCACGAACAGCGAAATCCCCTTCGAGCTGTCGGGCGCGCCCGGCGTCTTCGCCAGCACGAGGTGGATGATATTGTCGGTCAGGTCGTGCTCGCCCGCCGAGATGAAGATCTTCGTGCCGGTGATTGCATAGGAACCATCCGCCTGCGGCTCGGCCTTGGTGCGGATCAAACCGAGGTCCGTGCCGCATTGCGGCTCGGTCAGGTTCATCGTCCCGCCCCACTCGCCCGAGATCATCTTGGGCAGGTATTTGGCCTGTTGCTCGGACGATCCCTTGGTCAGCAGCGCCGCGACCGCGCCGTGGGTCAGCCCCGGATACATCGCGAACGCCATGTTCGACGAGATCATATACTCCTGGAACACGGTCGAGATGACGTGCGGCATCTCCTGTCCGCCGAACGCCGCCGGCGCGCTTAGCGTACCCCAGCCCGATTCGACGAACTTGGCGTACGCTTCCTTGAACCCCTTGGGTGTCGTCACGCTGCCGTCGTCGTGGCGCGTGCAGCCTTCCTGGTCACCCGGCTGATTGAGCGGAAACAACACTTCGGCGACGAATTTGCCACCTTCCTCCAGCACAGCATCCACCGTGTCGGGCGTCGAGTTGGCGAACCCGGGCAAATTGGCGTATCGCTCCAGCCCCAGGACATGATCGAGCACGAAGCGCGTGTCGCGCACCGGTGGCGTGTATTGCGGCATGGTCAGTCCTTGTCCCTAAAGCTCTTCGCTGTCGCGCGCCGCTTCGAGCAGCGCGGTGAATTCGGTCAGTTCGGCGATCGCGGCGTCGATATCGCGCTTCTGCGCCGCGAGCGCTTCGATCTTGGCGTGGCAGCGATCGATCGTCCTCTGACGCTGCGTGCGGCGGCCGTCGCCGATATCGTACAGGTCGATCAGTTCGCGGATATCGGTCAGCGAGAAACCCACCCGCTTGCCGCGCAATATCCAGGCGAGTCGCGCGCGGTCGCGGTGCGAATAGATGCGCTGGGTGCCGCGGCGTTCGGGCGCGATCAACCCTTCATCCTCGTAGAACCGCAAGGCGCGCGCGGTGACGCCGAATTCGGCCGACAGATCGGAGATCGAGAAGTTTTGGCGATCGGCGAGCGGCTCGATCGCGGCGTTGGACGGGACCCACGGCATGTGGAGACCCTATGCTCGCTTTACGTTTACGTCAACGCTACTGTGCGCCGCCGCACAGCATTCTGCCGCGCCCGTCGCGCATCGCCGCGGCTTCGGAGGCGGAATCGCTTAGCCGCTCGACGGCGAGCCCCGCGAGCAAGGCGCGGCGCGAGCAAGCCTTCTGGCAGGCATCGGGCAAGGCGCCGGGCACCGCGATACGGTCGCCGTCGAACTTCGCGTCGAAACTGCACCCGGACGCGCTGGTCAGGTCGACATGCAGGGTTTCCCCGTTCCGCGTCGCCTCGCCCGATCCGCTGCAGAAGTAATCGTTGCCGTAATCGACATAGACCCCCACTCGGAACGCAGTCGCGCTGGGTACGACGCAGATCTTGTCGCGGTCGCGCGCGTAGAGACCGGTCGGGTCGGTGCTCGCGGGGTCGGAGATGATGCCCGCCTCGATCGCCGCGGCTTCCAAGCTCGATGGCGTGGGCTGCGCGTTGGGCGCCGGTTGTCCCTGACAACCGCCGAGCAACAGCAAGGCGGTGAATGCGCGCTTCACGCCACCGGCTCCAGCCCATCGCCCGAGATTCGTCGGTAGAAGCACGACCGCGCACCGGTATGGCACGCCGGTCCCGCCGCATCGACGATCAGCCACACCGCGTCCTGATCGCAATCGATCCGCATTTCGCGCACGCGCATCGTGTTGCCCGACGTCGCGCCCTTGCGCCACAATTCGCCGCGGCTGCGCGACCAGAATGTCGCCTCACCGCTGGCGACGGTCGCCGCCAACGCCTGCGCGTTCATGTGCGCAACCATCAGCACATCGCCCGAATCGCCGTCGGTGACGACGGCCGTCACCAGCCCGTGGGAATCCCATTTGGGGTCGAGCATCAGCCCGGTATCGCGCGAGTCGGTCATAATACGCTCTTATTCACGGCAAAGGGACGCGACAAACCCGGCTGGCGTCATTATATGGCCCTCGCGCCACCGCTTCACCGGACCCCAGATGCTTACGACGAACCCGTTCGAGGACGACAAGCTCCGCGAGGAGTGCGGCATTTTCGGCGTGTCCGGCGCCGAGGGTGCTGCGGCGCTGGTCGCGCTGGGCCTTCACGCGCTTCAGCACCGCGGACAGGAAGCCGCCGGCATCACCAGTTGGGACGGCGCGCATTTCCACAGCCATCGTGCGATGGGGCATGTCGCGGGCAATTTCGACCGGGAAGAGGTGATGGGCGCACTGCGGGGGCAGGTCGCCTGCGGGCATGTCCGCTATTCGACCACCGGCGAGACCGCATTGCGCAACGTTCAGCCGCTCTACGCCGAGCTCGCCACCGGGGGATTCGCGGTCGCGCATAACGGCAATATCTCGAACGCGATGTTCTTGCGCGACGATCTGGTCGCGCGCGGGGCGATCTTTCAGTCGACCAGCGACACCGAGGTGATCCTCCACCTCGTCGCGACCAGCAGCTACCGCGACCCGCTCGACAAGTTCATCGACGCGCTGCGCCGGGTCGAGGGAGCCTGGTCGCTGATCGTGATGACCCCACAGGGGATGATCGCGTGCCGCGACCCGCTCGGCATCCGGCCGTTGGTGATGGGGCGGCTCGACGACGCCTACATCTTCGCATCGGAAACCGTCGCGCTCGACGTGGTCGGCGCCGACTATGTCCGGTCGATCGAACCGGGCGAACTGGTCATCGTCGAAAACGGCAAGCTTCGCTCGCTCCGCCCGTTCGGTGAGACTCGGCCCCGCCCCTGCATCTTCGAATGGGTCTATTTCTCGCGCCCCGATTCGATCGCGGGCGACCAGTCGGTCTATTCGGTGCGCAAGGCGATCGGCGCGCAGCTTGCGATCGAATCCCCCATCGACGCCGACCTGGTCATCCCCGTCCCCGATTCGGGCGTCCCCGCCGCTATCGGCTATGCCCAGCAATCAGGTATTCCGTTCGAACTCGGCATCATCCGCTCGCACTATGTCGGGCGCACCTTCATCCAACCCGGCGACCAGATTCGCCGGCTCGGCGTCAAGCTCAAGCACAACGCCAACCGCGCGTTGATCGAGGGCAAGTCGATCATTCTGGTCGACGATTCGATCGTCCGGGGCACCACGAGCCTCAAGATCGTCGAGATGATGCGCGAAGCCGGCGCGCGCGAGGTGCACATGCGCATCGCCAGCCCGCCGACCACCAACAGCTGCTTCTACGGCGTCGATACGCCCGAGCGCGAAAAGCTGCTCGCGTCGCGCTTCAACGTCGAGGGGATGACCGATTTCATCCACGCCGACAGCCTAGCGTTCGTCAGCATCGACGGTCTCTACAAGGCGCTCGGCGAGGCGGGCCGCAACGACATGACCCCGCGTTATTGCGACGCGTGCTTCACCGGCGATTACCCCACGCGTCTGACCGATCACGACGCGATCGACCAACTCGCCCTCCACGAAGCTGCGGAATAAAATGAAAAGACTGGAAGGACAGCTCGCGCTGGTGACCGGCGCGAGCCGGGGGATCGGCGCCGCCACCGCCAAGGCAATCGCGGCCGAGGGCGCACACGTCATCCTGACCGCGCGGTCGGCCGGCGCGCTCGAGGAAGTCGAGGAAGCGATTCACGCCGCTGGCGGCACCGCGACGATCGCGCCGCTCGACCTGACCGAAAGCGACAGCATCGCGCGGCTGGCGACGGCGGTCAGCGAGCGCTGGGGCGCGCTCGACCTGCTCGTGCTCAACGCCGCCACACTCGGCTCGCTGTCGGCGGTGCCGGCGATCGACCCTGGTGAGTTCGCGCGGGTGATGACGCTCAACGTATCGGCGCAGGCGGCGCTGATCGCCGCGTTCGACCCGGCCCTTCGCAAGTCCGAACACGCTCGCGTCATCGCGCTGACGTCCAGTGTCGGCCGCAAGCCGCGCGCCTATTGGGGCGCATACGGCGCGTCCAAGGCGGCGATGGAGACGCTGGTGCTGGCCTATGGCGAGGAAGTCGAAGCGGTCAGCAAAATCCGTGTCGCAGTCGTTGACCCCAGCGCGACCCGCACCAGGATGCGCGAGCGCGCTTATCCCGGCGAGGACCCGGCCAAGGTCAAGCCACCCGAGGATGCCGCGGCAGGGATCGTCGAACTGATCGCCCACGGCTTTTCTTCAGGGCATTTCGAGCGGCTTGGTTAACGTCAATCGTTATCCCGGACCTGTTCCGGCGTCCAAGACGCCGCAAGCGACATCGCTTGAGGAAAGGTGGGCCCTCGGCGCACGGCCGGGCTGGCGGTTAAGATTTGATGTGTCGCGGCCTCAAGTTTCATCCACAACGCATTGCGCTTGGCTGATAAATCGCTACCTGTCGCGCGCGGCCACGCGCTCGATATCGCGACCACCAGCTTTTTCGCCGGATCGACCATGATGCTCTGCCCAAAGATGCCGACCGCGGCGTAACGCCCGCCCGGCAGCACCCACCATTGATAACCGTACCCCGCCCCGTCAGTGAATTCGGGGTTCGGCGGCACTTGATTGGTCGTCGCCTTGGCGAACCAGTCATCGGGCACCACGCCCTTCCCGCCCGATAGCGCGAACATTCCCATCCGCGCATAATCGCGCAGGCTCACCGACAAGCAGCACCCGCTAACCTCGTGCCCTGCCGGGTTGACCATCCAGAAAGCGTCACGCTCCATCCCCCACGGCTTCCACAGCTTTTCGCTCAGATAGTCGGCCAGCGTCTTCTTCGTTGCGCGCTCGACCAGAACGCCGATCAGGTTGGTCTCACCGGTCTTGTAGACCCATTTGGTCCCCGGCGCAGTCTCGCGCGGCAGCTTCTTCATGTACCAGACGGTCGGGTCCTGCCCGGCGGGTACCGCCTCGCTGAACATCCGCGCGACGTCCGACTTGGGGTCGGTATAATTCTCGTTCCATTTGACGCCCGAGGTCATGGTCAGCAGCTGGCGGACGGTAACGCCGTCATACCCGCCCCCGGCGAGGTCGGGGATGTATCTGGTCACGGGATCGTCGATCGATTTGATGTATCCGTCGCGGATCGCCGCGCCGACCAGGGTCGAGGTGAACGACTTGGCCACCGAAAAGCTCGTCCAGCGCCCCTGGGGTCCATAGCCCCGCGCATAGCGCTCGAGCCGGACCTTGCCGTCTTGGACGACGATCAGGCCCGCGATGTTGAGCGCAGCCATCGCGGCGTCGAGTTCGCTTTCGGGGATTTCCAGCGGCTTGCCCGCCGGCAGTGGGCGGACCTTGTCGCCAGCTTTCACCACATGGCCGGGAAACAGCTTTTCCATCGCCGGGAAATTCTGGTCACGCTGCTGCTGGTTCCAGAACAGCACCTCGGCCCCGACCTGGCGCAGCTTTGCAGCGTTATCGGGCGTGATCTTCACCGTCTGCGCGGTCGCGGCGCCGGCCAGCATCAGCGCCGTGGCCAAAATCGCTCGTTTCATGACCCCTCCTTGATCAAGGTAACTTGCGCGACATCGATCGCACCGCCCCTGAAACCGCCCTCGCAATACATCAAATAATAGCGCCAGAGCCCGACGAAGCGGCGGTCGAAGCGCGGTGGCAACCGTCCGGCGGCGACCACCGAGTCGAACGCCTCGCGCCACCGCCGCAGCGTCTCGGCATAATCGAGCCCGAAGGCGCGACGATCGCGCCATGCCAGACCAAGCTGTTCGGCAATTGTCCGGAACCGGCTTTCCGACAACAGCATTCCGCCGGGAAAAATGTAGCGCTGGATGAAATCGACGTTGCGTGCATAGTCTCCGTAAATGGTGTCATCGATGGCGATATACTGAATCGCAGCGCGGCGGCCGGGCTTCAGCGCGCGAGCGATCGCAGCGAGATAATCACGCCAGTACTCCGCCCCGACCGCTTCGACCATCTCGATGCTGACGACGCCGTCGAACGCACCCGTCACGTCACGATAGTCGGTCAGCGCAATCTCCCCCGCCAGCCCCTGCCGCGCCAGCCGAGTTTCGGCGTAGGTCTTTTGCTCGCTCGACAGCGTGATTCCGTGCACACTCGCCCCGGCTCGCGCCGCAGTCTCGATGAACGATCCCCAGCCGCAGCCGATCTCAAGAATGCGGTCACCTGGTGCGCAACCCGTGCGGTCGAGGATTGCCTTGAGCTTGTTGCGCTGAGCCTCCTCGAGCGATTGACCGGGCACGGTGAACAGCGCGCTCGAATAGGTCATGCTCCGGTCGAGCCACAATTCGTAGAATTCGTTGCCCAGATCGTAATGCTCGACAATGTTGCGCCGCGCACGATGCCACATCCGCCGGATCAACCGGCCCAATCCGTGCGCGCGTCCCGCCGCGCCGAGCGTGCCGCGGTTTAATGCGAACAGCTCGAACAGTGCGACCGGGTCGGGGCTTTCCCACTCGCCCGCCGCCCACGCTTCGTACCAGCCCGCCGATCCTCCCGTTACGAGCC
>JAFEEZ010000330.1 GCA_018240825.1 Pseudomonadota bacterium
GGAGTTGCAGGATATAGGCGTGGTCGCCCTCGTACAGTTTGGGGACGACGATGTGGCTGCCTTTGACCAGTCGCACGTTCGCCGCGCCGCCGATGCCGATCCTGTCGAGCATCAAATGCACCCACGGTCCCGCGGCGTTGACCAGGCCGCGCGCCGCGACCTCGCGTCCGTCGGACAGCGCCGCGCGCCACACGCTGCCGTCGCGCCGCGCGGTTTCCAGCGCCATGCCCGTGCAAATCTCCGCCCCGTTTGCCGCCGCGTCGACCGCGTTGAGCAGGGTCAGACGGGAGTCGTCGACCTGTGCGTCCGAATAGACGAACCCGCTCTCGCCGCCTTTCAGCGGGGCGACATAAGCGGTGTCCGATTTGCGTAAGGCCCGCGAGCGCGGCAGCGACATCTTCCCGCCGAGCAAATCGTAGAGATAGAGCCCGATCCGCACCATCCACCACGGCCGCACCGCATTCTCCTGCGGCAGCACGAAGTGCAGCGGGCGGATGATGTGCGGCGCGGCGTGAACCAGTCGCTCACGCTCACGCAGCGCCTCCGCGACCAGCCGGAAGTCGTAATATTCGAGGTAACGCAGGCCGCCATGGATCAGCTTGGTCGAGGCGGACGACGTGTGGCTGGCGAGGTCGTCGCGTTCGACCAGCAGCACTTTCTGGCCGAGCAGCGACGCCTCGCGCGCGATCGCGCAGCCGTTGATGCCGCCGCCGATGATCAGGAGGTCGTAAGAAGCGGAATCGTCGGCCACACCATTCCCTACCCGTTCGTGTCGAGCGAAGTCGAGACACGTGTGACGGGCGAGCGCTTCTCGACTTCGCTCGAAGCGAACGGAGGTTGGTGTTCGTTGCCCGACGCTTTATCTTTGCGGCACATGCCCAAACCAAAACACAAACCCGGCCTCCCGACCCGTCAGCAAATCCTCGGCTTCATCACCTCGTCCGACCAGCCGGCGGGCAAGCGCGAGATTGCGAAGGCGTTCGGGCTGACCGCGCAGGAAAAGATCGCGCTCAAAGCGTTGCTCAAGGACATGGCCGACGAAGGGCTGATCGACTCGGCCCCCGGCCGCGCGTTCCACAAGATGGGCGGCTTGCCCAGGGTGACGGTGCTGCGGATCACCGATGTCGACGACGGCGGCAACGTGTGGGCGGCGCCCGAACGCTGGGACGCCGACGCGGCGCCGATGCCGAAATTGCGTGTGCGCGAGCGGGGCAAGCGATCGGCGCTCGGCGTCGGCGACCGCATCCTCGCGCGGACCGAAGAGGCGGGGAGGGGCTGGATCGCGCACCCGATGAAGCAGCTGGCCAAGGGCGACGAGCTGATGCTCGGCGTGCTGCGCCGGGAAGCCAACGGCCTGTGGCTCGAAGGCGTCGAGAAGCGCGAGCGGCGGCAATATCCGGTCGGCGATGCGGGCGACGCCGAGCCGGGCGACCTCGTGCTGGCGGAAAAGGCCGGACGTCCGCCGCGCATCACCGCGCGCGTGACCGAACGGCTCGGCGATCCGTTCGCGCCGCGCAGCTTCTCGCTGATCGCGATCCACGAACATGGCATTCCGGATGTGTTCGGCGACGACGTGTTGGATGAATCCAACAGGGTCGCCAACCTTGCTGTGGGCGAAGATCGGGAAGATCTGACCCATCTTCCCATCGTCGCGATCGACCCCGCCGACGCGCGCGACCATGACGACGCCGTCTGGGCCGCGCCCGACGACGATCCGGGCAATGCCGGCGGCTGGAAAGCGGTCGTCGCGATAGCCGACGTGTCGTTCTACGTCCGCCCCGGCTCGGCGATCGACCGCGAGGCGCGGCGGCGCGGCAATTCGGTCTACTTCCCCGACCGCGTTGTGCCGATGTTGCCGGAGATTTTGTCGGCGGAGGTGTGCAGCCTCAAGACGGGTGAGGATCGCGCAGCGCTCGCCTGCCACTTGCAGGTGGCAAAGAACGGCCAGCTCAAGGCGTGGCGCTTCACCCGCGCGGTGGTGCGGATCGCAGCGAATATTGCTTACGAGGATGCGCAGGCGGCCTATGACGAACAGGTCGCGCGCACTAAAAACGCCGTTCGTGCTGAGCCTGTCGAAGCACGTGATCTGGACACGCCCTTCGACAAGCTCAGGGCGAACGGGTTGATAGAAGGTGCGCTGGTTCCGCTCTGGGCGTGCTGGCGCGCGCTGGCGAAGGCGCGCGGCGCGCGCGAGCCGCTCGATCTCGATTTGCCCGAACGCCGCGTCGTGCTCGACGAAAAGGGGCGGATCATGTCGGTCGCGCCGCGCGAGCGGCTCGATGCGCACCGGCTGATCGAGGACTACATGATCGCCGCCAACGTCGCCGCGGCCAAGGCGCTCGAGACGAAGAAGGCGCCGGTGATGTACCGCGTCCACGAACCGCCCGCGCGCGAGAAACTGGTCGGGCTGAAGGACTATCTGGAGACCTACGGCGTCAAGCTCGCGCTGGGGCAGGTGATCCGCCCGGCGACCTTCAATCATATCCTCGACCGCGTCGGCGACGCGGATTTCCGCCCGCAGGTGATGGAACAGGTCCTGCGCAGCCAGACCCAGGCCTATTACGCGCCGGCCAATCACGGCCATTTGGGGCTCGCGCTCGGCAGCTACGCGCACTTCACCTCACCGATCCGGCGCTACACCGACCTGATTGTCCACCGGTCGCTGGTCGAGGCGTACAAGCTGGGCCCCGGCGGGCTGACCCCGGATGAAGCCGCAAGCATGGACCGCATCGGCGAGGCGATCAGCCGGCTCGAGCGTCGCGCGATGGAGGCGGAGCGCGACACGATCGACCGCTATGTCGCCGCCTATCTGGCCGAGCGCGTTGGCGAACTGGTCGAGGTGCGAATCACCGGTGTCACCAATTTCGGATTCTTCGCGACGGTCGACGGGATCGGCGGCGACGGGCTGATGCCGGTGCGCGAGCTTAGTGGTTTTTCGGGCGGCGAGTATTTCCGCTATGACGACGCCGCGAAGAAACTGGTCGGCGAGCAATCGGGCGACGAATTTACGATCGGGCAGCGGCTGACCTTGCGGCTCGCCGAATCAAACCCGGTATCCGGGGCGCTGCGTTTTGAGCTGCCCGAGGGCAAGGGCGCGGCGCCGGGCAGCCGACCGCCGCGCGTCTTGAAACGGCGCGGGCGACCGGCCAACATCAGGCATCAAGGTAAAAGACGGAAATAGGGGGGCAATATGGGTGGAGCAGCGGCGGGAGCGGCAGCGGGCGCGGCGGCACGCGCACGGCGGCGGTTGATCTCGCACTTCATGGAAGCCGACGCGGTCTCCGCCGAAAAGGCGATCGGCTACGCCCCCGAACGCGGAATCGAACGGCGGTTGCTCGAACGGCTGATCGAACAGGGCGTGCTGCACGTCGGCAAGGCCGGAGCCTATTGGCTCGACATTCCCGCTTATGACAAA